>NZ_LWFZ01001301.1:0-1101 GCF_001635225.1 Oleiphilus sp. HI0086 | reverse complement strand
TTATAGTGCGCGGCCAAAGGCCGAGCCTGCCTTAGGATGCTATCAGCACTTTTGCAGGAGGCCCGCCCTTGAGGAGCGGGCTCTGCTTACAGGAAGATTTGTCCTTGATTAGATATTTCTAACAATTAAGCCTTTTTCAAGCGCTTCGTGAGTAAGCTTAAGCTTGGAAAGCTCCGGAACCTCGAGTTCAACTTTATAACCCGAGCCAAGAGCTGACTCAATTTCTCGGCCGTTCTTGCTGTTGAATAGCTGTGCTGCGGTGAAGGAAATATTACCTACCGGTGTTAGCAGCGTGAGCTGATCTCCAGTAGAAAGCTTGTTTTTCGCCTCAAGTTTGATGCGATTTGTGCCAAGGTCACCTTCCAGAACGTCTGCGACGAATAGTTGCTGAGTTGAGGTTGAATTGCCTGTCTCATAGTTTTGGTATTCATCAGGTACATGGCGGCGGTAAAAACCCTCTGTGAAACCTCTATTAGCCATGCCTTCGAGGTCGTCCATCAAGGCCATGTTGAACTCATGGCCGGCGGCGGCATCATTGATCGCTTGTCGGTATACTTGAGCAGTTCTTGCAGCGTAATAGTACGATTTGGTACGGCCTTCAATCTTCAGGGACTCAACACCTATATCCATCAGGCGCTGAACATGCTGAACAGCTCGTAGGTCTTTGGAGTTCATGATGTAGGTGCCGTGCTCATCTTCATAAGCAGGCATGTACTCACCAGGTCTGCCTTTTTCCTGTAGTAGGTATAAAGGGGAAACTTTTTCTAGGACGTCAGAACTTTCCGAAAGTGAAAGTGTTTGAACATTAGGGTCGTAGGTTTCAACTGCTTGGCTTGGAACAATTTCTCCGCCATCAGTCTGTTCTGCTTCGTGAGTCTGGTACTTCCAGCGACAGGAATTTGTGCAAGCGCCCTGGTTTGAGTCTCTATGGGTCATATAACCGGACAATAAACAACGGCCAGAGTAGGCAATACACAAAGCACCGTGAACGAAAACTTCAATTTCCATTTCAGGAACGCGTTGTTTAATTTCCGCAATTTCATCCAAGGATAGTTCCCGCGAAAGAATGACGCGTGTCAGGCCCTGTTGTTGCCAGAATTT
>NZ_LWFZ01001300.1:0-671 GCF_001635225.1 Oleiphilus sp. HI0086 | reverse complement strand
TTTCTTGGTAGAAGCAGTTCCACTGTTCTTCCACAAAGACATGCAAACCCCCATTGAAGGTCTGAAGCCACATACCGCTTTAGAACTTGAGGGTCGTGATATCTATATTCGTGAAGGTTGTCACACCTGTCACACGCAGATGATCAGACCTTTCCGCGCTGAGACTGAACGTTACGGTCATTACTCAGTTGCCGGAGAGCATGTTTATGAGCACCCATTCCTATGGGGTTCTAAGCGTACTGGTCCTGATCTGGCTCGTGTTGGTGGTCGCTATAGTGACGACTGGCAACGTGCTCACCTTTATAACCCACGTAATGTTGTACCTGAGTCCAAAATGCCGTCCTACCCTTGGTTGTTTACAGCTATCGTAGACCACAAAGGTACTGCTGCGAAAATGGAAGCACTTCGTACAGTAGGCGTTCCCTACACCGACGAAGACATTGCCGGTGCAGCAGAAGCGGTGAAAGGTAAAACAGAAATCGAAGCTATGGTTGCGTATCTACAGCAGCTTGGCACCGTTCTTAAGAACAAGTAAGAACCAATATTATGGATATCAACACGTTACGCGGTCTATCTACCATCTTGGTCATGATCGCCTTTGTCGCCATATGCTTATGGGCCTATAACGGCAAAAAGAAAAAAGATTTTGACGATGCAGCCAACCTGCCCTT
>NZ_LWFZ01001299.1:0-908 GCF_001635225.1 Oleiphilus sp. HI0086 | reverse complement strand
GCATCATCAGTATGCTGATTAAGCCACAAACTGAAGGAGTCTTTGACGACACCGGAAATAAAGGCGGCAGCTTCACGCGAAGATAGGCGCTCTTTAGTCTGTCCGGAAAATTGAGGGTCTTGAAGCTTGGCTGATAGAACAAAACAGCTCTTGTCCCATATATCTTCAGAGCTCAGTTTGATACCACGCGGAAGGAGGTTTCTGAACTCACAAAACTCTCTCATCGCTTCCAAGCAGCCGGTACGAAAGCCGTTAACATGCGTTCCACCTTGAGCAGTAGGTATCAAGTTAACGTAGCTCTCCTGAGTTATCTCACCACCTTCAACTAACCATTGTATGGCCCAGTCTACAGCTTCGGTATTACCGGCCATTGATCCACTAAAAGGGGCTGAGGGGCAAGTTTCTAGACCGTTAGTTGCCGACAATAGGTAGTCTTTTAAGCCATCCTGGAAGTGCCATTCGTCTTTTTCATCGGTCTGTTTATTAGTAAAAGTAACTGCCAGACCAGGACACAATACGGCCTTGGCACGAAGAATGTGGCGTAAACGACTAACTGAGAACTTCACCGTATCAAAGTATTGTGCATCAGGCCAAAAGCGTAACTCCGTTCCCGTATTACGCTTACCCACCGAATCAATCACATGTAAGTCTTCAGTTTTAAAACCGTCAGCAAAGGCTATCTTATGTAGCTTTCCATCGCGCTTGATCAAAATTTCAAGCTTGGTAGTCAAAGCGTTTACAACCGATACACCAACGCCGTGTAGACCGCCCGAGAAGTTGTAGTTTTCATTGGAGAACTTACCGCCAGCATGTAGCTTACTTAAGATTAGTTCTACCCCTGGTACACCTTCTTCAGAGTGAATATCTACGGGCATCCCGCGCCCGTTATCGGCAACTGACAAAGAACC
>NZ_LWFZ01001298.1:0-1063 GCF_001635225.1 Oleiphilus sp. HI0086 | reverse complement strand
TCCAGCTTACTTGAAAGGTTACGTAAATGATGGACATAAAAAAAGCCGCTTAGCGCGGCTTTTTTTATGTCTGACAACTCGCTACTTCTTTTTAGCTTTTGCCTTTTTAGCTTTAGGCAATGTCTCAACCCACTTTCCATCCTGGTAATGAGCCGACCAGCCAGTAGCTTTAACCTTCTCTTCGACTTTTTCTTCAGACATCACATACTGCTCTTTCGTCTTGCGGCTAAAACGGACAATCGACGGATTGCCCTTATTATCTTTCACCGGCGCTGAGAAAAGAAATTCATACTTAGTATCAATTTCATCTTTATGAGGCAGCAGTTCACTCACTAAGGGAGCACGAGTTTCACGATTCTTCGGGAACTTACTTGCCGCGAGGAATAATCCCGCAGCCCCATCTCGTAAGATGTAAGTATCTTCAACCTTCTCACAAGTTAATTCAGGCATCGGCACTGGGTCCATCTTCGGTGGCGCGGCTTCACCATTTCGCAATAACTTACGAGTATTTTTACACTCTTCATTGGTACAACCAAAGTACTTACCAAAGCGGCCGGTGCGAAGCTGCATTTCTGATGAACACTTATCACACTCTAATACAGGGCCATCATAGCCCTTGATCTTAAACTCACCCTCTTCAACTTCATACCCAGAACAGTCCGGGTTGTTACCACAAACGTGTAGCTTACGTTGCTCATCGATCAGATAACTGTCCATGGCGGTTAAACAAATTGAACAACGGCGCTTCTTACGCAAAAGTTTTGACTCGCCTTCCTCATCATCTGCACTGGCGATTTCATCACCCGGTACAAGATTGATCGTCGATTTACAACGCTCTTTTGGCGGCAAGGAGTAACCTGAACAGCCCAAAAACACGCCCGTACTACCCGTACGAACCTGCATATGACGACCACAACTAGGGCAAGGAATATCTGTCTCGGTTGGATCATTTTCACGCATACCACCATCAAGCGACTGTGCTTGGTCTAGTTGAGTTGTGAAATGGTCGTAGAAATCATTAAGAACCGCTTTCCAGTCCTTTTCATCTTGAGCAACATCATCC
>NZ_LWFZ01001297.1:0-828 GCF_001635225.1 Oleiphilus sp. HI0086 | reverse complement strand
GCATCGGTGTAGGTTGCGTTATTACTTGGCCAAGTGCCACGCGAACCCGATCCGCTGTTGCGACAGCCCCTTTGGGTAGTTTGTTGTTGGAGACGGATAGCCCGGATATGAGAGTTTCCGGGTTGAGGCGAGAGTTTGGTTGTCCTTCGGATATTCGTCAGGTTTTTTCGGCGCTATGTAATATTCGCTCTGAAAGCCCTGAAATCTTGGCTGCAGCCTTGAGAGATAATGCCGAAGAAATTTTTTATGCGGGGCAATGAAAGAAAAACTAAATTAGTTCTGGATTAATTGTGTTTAATTATATTATACTGCGCGCCCTAAAATTATCGGTGTAGCTTTGCGAGTACAGCCCCGTCTCAATATGTGAAACCGCGATAATTCGTGACATCCGAATGGCGAAATTGCCATCGAACTTGGATTTTGTAAAGGCTCATTGGAGCTAAAGGCGGAATAAATGAAAACGTTAAGTGCAAAGCCAGAAAGCGTAAAGCGTGACTGGTATGTAGTAGATGCTACAGGCAAAACACTTGGTCGCTTATCAAGTGAAATTGCGAGCCGTTTAAGGGGCAAGCATAAGCCAGAATACACACCTCATGTTGATACAGGTGATTACATTGTTGTTGTTAATGCAGAGAAAGTTGCAGTAACAGGTAACAAGGCTAAAGATAAGATTTATCACAGACATACTGGTTATATCGGTGGTCTTAAGTCGATTTCTTTCGAAAAATTGATCGATAAAGCTCCTGAGCGTGCTATTCAAGGTGCGGTTAAAGGCATGTTGCCACGCGGACCTCTAGGTCGTGAAATGTTCAGAAAGCTAAAAGTGTA
>NZ_LWFZ01001296.1:0-766 GCF_001635225.1 Oleiphilus sp. HI0086 | reverse complement strand
CTCGAAAGTCTGCTTTCCCAAGGCCAAAACTCGCTGGATTTTTTCTTCAACTGATAATTCACTGTCGGCAGTAATGAGGTGCAAACGACGAAGTGTATTAATTGCTTTGTTGTTTTCCGTCAGGTCATTCATAAAGACGAAAAAGCCAACAACATTACCTTCTCTAATTTGCGGAAGGTAGGTTGCTTGTCTGTAGATCATGCCGGTTCTAAGGTCTAGCTCAATGTCTTTATCTAATCGAACTTCTTCCCCGCTAAGCACTCTTGCCAAGTAGGGAGATAGCTGAGCACAAGCCTTCTCACCAATCACTTCAACCAGCGGTTTATCTTCTACCTCTTCTATAGATAGATGAAATGATTTGGCATAGCGAGAGCTTGCCTTACGATAGTTAAGGTCGGCATCGAGATAAGCCCATGCAAGAGAAAGGTTTTCGGCGACCTTTGCCAGCATCGGGTCGATTTCAAAGTGAGACATGTACGGCTCCTGAGCATTGATATCAAGAGTATAGATGCTACTCCCGCAGAAAGTAGCTGAAATATGGAAAAGCTAGCTGACTCTGGGCGCTAAACCTTCCAGGCTAAGACCTCTAGCCGACTTTAAGTGGGAATATTGCGCCAAAAACAACTCAGCGGTTGCCACGGCATCAAACATTGCATTGTGCTGAAAAGCAGCGGGTAAACCATAGCGGTCCCTACAAGATGCTAGCTGCAAAGGCGCACTTTGACCACTTCGCGCCAAGCGCCCTTGCTCTATCTGCATGGTATCG
>NZ_LWFZ01001295.1:0-1681 GCF_001635225.1 Oleiphilus sp. HI0086 | reverse complement strand
CACGATGAAACCCGCTAGCGTAGCATGAACACCTGACTTGAGTACGGCTGCCCACACAACGATACCGACAATAATGTAAGCCGCTTGTTTGCTCACCTTGAATCGGTTCAACAGGCCTAGAACAAACAGACCTGAAATGGCAACGGCAAGAGAGGCTGTTGATAGGTCTTGTGAGTAAAAAATGGCAATAATGACTATCGCACCGATATCATCAAATATAGCAACCGAGAGCAGGAATAGCTTGAGGGTCAGTGGTAGGCTTTTGCCGAACAGACTAAATATACCTAAAGCAAAGGCGATATCAGTTGCCGATGGAATAGCCCAGCCTTGAAGTGCCGCCGGATTTTGTTGATTTAAGCTAACATAAACTAAAGCGGGAGCAATGATGCCCGCCACAGCGGCAATAGCAGGTAGTATTATCTGGTCTTTTGAAGATAAGTGGCCTTCAATAATTTCTCGTTTAACTTCTAGGCCGACCAAGAAAAAGAACAGTGCCATCAAGCCATCATTGACCCAAAGCAATAGCGGTTTAGCAATTTCAAAGGAGCCGAATTGAATGGTGACGGGTAAGTTAAGCACACCTTGGTAGAAACCATTGAAAGCTGTATTCGCCATGATGAGTGCCGCCAAAGCCGCGAGAATTAATAGAATTCCCCCTGCTGCGTCATGCTCAACCATTTCTCGAAAAACTTTTGTCATAGGTAGGTCCTTGCTTTAAATGATGAGAAGACATTTATATGCTTTTACCTAGCTATGAAAAAGTCGAATATTCAGCTCAATATGATCGAAAAAAACTGATCAATTTTTTTTGGATCTTTAACCAAACGGCTGGGGGAAAGCATGGATTTAAATTGCCACTCATAAATACTTCGGATACTTCGAAGTATTTATGAGTGAATAACTTATGGATACCTAGGGTAGTTGGTCGTTAGCATAGTAAAAAAACACGGAGTTGAAATTATGCTGTACCTAAATGTAAGTGAGCACGTAATGCGTAACTGGAGCAGAACAGTCGATCTTTACTATTCCTTTCACCTGAGTGGCATTAACACTGATATTGAATCAGTAAATCTGTTGATAGAGGAACGCCAACAAGAACATGATAATAGAGCTCTTTACTACTGTGAGCTGAATATTCACCCATGTGTAGGGGAGCACTTACAGCTAGCGGTAGAGAGCGAAAATTGTGGTGTCGCGATTGAACAGAGCTTTGCCAAAGCAAAACGTTATATGCTGCGCCGCATGCGCGGAATTTCAGATGAAGCGGCAGCTAAGATGCTTGGCTAATAGATGAAAAGCTTCGTCGTGCTGCATCGGTAATTGCAACGACAGCCGGATGTTTCAATTTTCGCTCTGGTGAAATAACAAAGAAGTGTTCGCTAACATTGTTTATCTCACCAATCGACTTAACGTTATACATGCGCTCAACTTGGCTTGCCATGGCTGATGGCGCAGGAAAAAAACCTGCACCGCCTTCGCCAAATGCTTTTAGCAATGCACTATCGTCAAACTCTGCGATGACATTTGGTGATATGTCTACCTGATCAAACCAATCATCCAAGCTTCTACGTAAAGCATGATCATTCAGAGGGAGAAGAACGGGTGCCTCATTTAGCAATTCAGGGAACTCTCCTGAATGTTGGTGCCGCAATTCGTCTGTGCCAAAGAAAGATAAGCTACT
>NZ_LWFZ01001294.1:0-528 GCF_001635225.1 Oleiphilus sp. HI0086 | reverse complement strand
ACCCAATGGGACTTCATCGGCCTGGTCGATAAACATGGCATCTCTTATCATGAACGCTCTCATGGCGAGCTGTTCTGCGATAATTCAGCAAAAGATATTCTGAAGATGCTACTCGATGAGTGCAGCGACGCCGGTGTCGAGATCAAAACCAAATGCCAGGTGGAGTTTATCGAAACCCTAGACGAAAGTGATGAGCAGCGCTATATACTTCGCTCTAACGCCGGTGTTTTCACGTGCCGTTCCTTGGTGATCGCAACCGGTGGCCTATCCATTCCTACACTAGGTTCAAGCGGCTTTGGCTACGATATTGCCGAACAATTTAACCTGCCTCTCAAAGAACGTTCAGCGGGATTAGTCCCTTTCATTTTCACCGATCAAACCAAAGCGCTTACTGAACGCTTATCAGGGTTAGCGGTTGACGTGACAATGGAAACCAACGGCACCACATTTCGAGAGAACATGCTGTTCACTCATCGCGGCATTAGCGGCCCTGTTGCCCTACAATGCTCCAACTATTGGAAGCAAGGC
>NZ_LWFZ01001293.1:0-872 GCF_001635225.1 Oleiphilus sp. HI0086 | reverse complement strand
CGCCTGACAGTTCGCTTTTAAAGCAGAAACAGACTTTAAATGCTCCGCCTTCTGTCAGGGTCTTTGCAGAAAAAATAGGCCTGACAGAACAGCTCAGTGAAAAGTCTTATGGGATGCTTACAGAGAAAGGAATTCTGGAAGCTCATTACAAGAAGAATGAGCTGAAAGGAAGTTCTCCTGGGAGATGTAGTGATTCAATCACTAAATTAACAGGTGCCAGGAAAGTCATGGCGCAAACGATGAGTAAATCTCATGAACAAATTCCAGCCGTAACGCTGTTCGATGATGCCAATATTTGTACTTGGAAGAAAAGTGAGGACATCACGCTCCGATGTATTAAAGCACTTGTCTTTGCGTGTATGAAGGAGCCAATACTCAATGCCTGGTTTGATGAGGAAGCTTTAGGTATTCAGTTATTCGAAGATATTCATTTAGGTGTGGCGGTTAATTCCGCGCAGGGTTTATACGTTCCGGTGATTCGAAAGGTGCAAACTCTAGACGATGCTAGAATCAGAAAAATCATGAAGAAACAGATTCAATCAGTTCATGACCGTACGATTAAGCCTCAAAAGCTACTTGGTGCAACGATTAGTCTAAGCAACTTTGGCTCGTTAAGCGGGCGTTACGCTACACCTATAATTGTTCCGCCACAGGTTTCGATCATGGGTGTGGGGAAAATTCGTGATGAGCCTGTCGTTGAAAACGGACAGATAAAGGTTGGTCGAGTTATGCCTATATCGCTGAGCTTTGATCATCGCGCAGCCAGCGGTGCAGAGGCGGCCAGGTTTATGCAGGCTTTTATCGAGTCGTTAGAGTCTTAAGGGCTCTCTGGTGCTTTGTTTCTCTGAGTGATCTACAGAGTTTCAAGTCTA
>NZ_LWFZ01001292.1:0-826 GCF_001635225.1 Oleiphilus sp. HI0086 | reverse complement strand
AAAGTCAGGATGAGCAATAATTTCTTCGCCCGTACGCTCTACAGGTAAAACGCGACGGTGGTCAGACAGTGGGTGAAGCACAACCGTAGTATCTTTCCGTGCTTCAATGACTTCATCTAAATAACAAATACCGCCTTCTCGCACCGCCCTGGTAAGCGGGCCATCCTGCCAATAGGTTCCGTCTTTGCCAATTAAGTGTCGACCTACCAAGTCTGTTGCGCTTAGATCATCATGACAGGCAATCGTGTATAAAGGCCGATCAAGTTTCTTGGCCATGTGCTCAACAAATCGGGTTTTACCACAACCTGTAGGTCCCTTAATCAAAACCGGCAAATTATTGTTGGCGGCGTGCTCGAAGATAACAACTTCATTTCCCTGCGCTAGATAATTCGTTGGCATGTCGTTCTCCATTTAAAAAGCTTGACCCTTGTCGTCTTACGATAGACCTGTAAGGTTCAAGTAAATTTTTGGCAGCAATGCAGGTAAACGCGCAGTATCACTAATCACTGCATAACCATGATCACCAAAAAGGTAAGGTAAATAATCGTTTCCATCTTCATCGATGGTAATACAAAATGGTTGCAAGCCCTGCTGCTTGGCCTCCTGAACCGCCTTACGAGTATCCTCTACTCCGTAACGGCCTTCGTAGTGATCAATATCATTTGGCTTGCCGTCTGAAACAATCAACATGAGGCGCTTTTGAGTTGCTTGTGTTTTTAACACTTCAGTTGATTGACGAATACCTGCGCCCATTCGCGTATAAAATCCCGGCTTGATTTCAAGAATTCGGCCACGTGCGGCATCGCCATAAGGTTCAGAGAAGTTT
>NZ_LWFZ01001291.1:0-7886 GCF_001635225.1 Oleiphilus sp. HI0086 | reverse complement strand
TGTTTGTAGTTCCTGACAAGTACAGCTAGTTCATTTTTAGTTAAGAATTCTTCGGCCAGTCTCTTTGGCATATGAGCGCCGTCCGTATATGGACCTATTTTATTAGGCAAAACGACGGAATAAATTTCTTCTGATGTCTCTTCAGTGTCTAGCTGAAGGTATACGGAAGGAAACTCTCTTCTTAGTAGCTCAATTTGATAGGCTAGTTTGGTGTGCCTAAAAAACTCACCATGGGAATCAGAACTTTTGTTATCGTCCTGATGTGATTTCCAAAAATGGTTAATCGTGTGAATACGCTTAACTAGCTCTTCAATAGTCAGGGCGTATGACATTCCTTCGTACTTCATTTCTTACTCCTTTAAACAAGCGAATTATTTCATCATGCCTGTCTTTGGTAAATTAAATAGCTCTCGTTTTGCACAGCGAATTAAAATAACGATAAATCCGCGTGTTTTTGTCTTAAGCCATAATGACTACCAATTGAAAGAAGTTTTACGGACAATTGGGGGACGTTCATAGAAACATTAGTTCTAATTTGTGGCAAACCGCGTACTTCCTTGTTACAACAATCTCTGTTCATTGAAATATGAGCTTAGCTGTCCATAACTCAATATATGGGCTGACTTTCTGGCGCGCGTCAAGGCTACATAGACCAAACTTCGCTCTTCTGTATCAGCTTGTGCAAGTGAGGCTTTATCTGCCCGCCCCTGCAGTGCATACTGTAAGGGTATTAGTCCTTCATTCGCTGAAGCCAACACAACATGATTAAACTCTAACCCTTTGACACGATGGACGGTTGCTAGTTTTATTGCGCCACTCCCTTCATCAGCTCTGTTGGCTTGAATTATTGAGGTTTTGATACCAAGGTTTGCAAAACCTTTACTCAGTTCATTAACTTCACTATTTGTTCGCGCAACGACACAGAAATTTTCGTGGGGCTCTGCTGACTGTTTTACTAAGTTTGAAACATAGGAGCACTGTTCATTTAAGTTCGACAGTGTTTCGATAACTGGAAATTCACCATGACTGAGAGACTTGTACTGATGGTTATCGTCGGTGCCACCATCTAAATCGTCGATATCCCTCCCCTCCAAAAGGTTAATGGCAGAAAGTCTGATTTCGTCTGTCGTACGATAGTTAATTTTTAACTTCGAAGAGCGGCCACGAATATTAATACCGCATTGGCTCAATATGACCTTATTTTTACCGTATATACGCTGATGAGCATCGCCAACAATAAATAGATCATTAGGTCTCTCTGGCACAATAGCTCTTAACAATTTGTATGCTTGAGACCCCATATCTTGAGCTTCATCCACGATGACAGACGAATAGTCTTGAGTTCCTTGCCCGCTTTCTATAAATCCGAGAGTATCTCGATAAACATCATCAACCTCTTTATAATGTTCGGCATTTAGTAGTCGACGATATTCTTCAAACACCGGCCAAATTTCAAAGCGTTGCTCACGATCAAGTCTTGTACCCCTGCCTTTTCTAGAAGCTCGTTTATACGCATTGAACGTATCAATGCCTTGAGCCTGTACGACACGTTGCCATTCTTCCTTGTAGAAATTATTGGAAAAATTTAAATGTCGTGGACATTTGATGAGCGCTTTACCCCATAACTCTTCACTTTTACGTTGATCATAGAGTATGCGGTATCCATAATTATGATGTTTTAGAAAGTTTTGCACCCATTGGTCAAGGTTAATGACTTCAATCTTAGAAAGGGTATGCTGATCGCAAATACTTTGAAGGCTAGTTGAAATATCAATCGCGAGGTTTTTGGTATAAGTGGTAAACAGAACTTTCTGTCCGTTATCACAGCAGTTTTCTGCAAGCCATTTGGCACGGTGCATTGCCACAACTGTTTTGCCCGTACCCGCTCCACCTAGTACTCTTACCGAACCATTCTTAATACCCATAACGAGCTTGCGTTGCGCTGGGTGCAGAAACACTCGCCATTTAGCAACCGGTTCAGCAAGCATTTCTCTTAGCTCTTTTTCACTTGCTGGGACAAAGAAGCTAGCTATAGTAGAAGGTAGGCTGAGTGCTTGCTGATAGTCTGATGAATCAACGCTTGAAACATCGCTAGTTTCGCTTTCTAGTAAAAGACTTTCATAGCTTTCGCCCGCGTTATAAAAGAATAAAGCCTCATATGCCTCTTTCGGTAATCGGTGTTGTAGTTGATCCAACATCGACTCGTTAGTCACACTCCTTACAGACGATATAAGCTCATCGGGAACACCAAGTCTTAGTAAGTGTTTATCCTTTAAATTGTCAAACAAGCCCTTTTCGAAAGTAGACGGAGCTGAAACCTTTTGCATCGTCTCAATCATGGTCTCGTATATCTGTAGAGATCCAGTATTAGGATTTATTTTACACTGATGAACTGCTGCCCAGTTATATGCTCTATCATGATGATCTACCCACAATAGCAAATAGACATTTCCCTCAGCCGGTGCATGTAGTATGACTCTGTATGCTTGATCAACCCGTATAGATCGCATGAGCTTATCCTTAAGCGCATTGAGAGTTTCATAATTCAATCCCGGAGATTTAGGGTTACTTTGAAACTTTAGAACCAGTTGAATAACCTTAGCTTGGGTGTTAGCTGGTAGTTTCACTAAAGCGTTAAAAAACGTGTCCGCGAAGGCGACTTTAATATCCATCAAGCAGCTTCCTTTGACGCTAACAAACTTAACAGGCCCTCAGGTTTCTCATCAATACTTACAACCGTCCAACCTTGTTTTGTGAATAACTCTTCGCCCTCATCCATTTGGTAGTCGATTAACAACGCTACTTTATAACTCTCCCAAGCAAGCTCTGATTCACATAAAATTTCCCCGTTGCCATCACACAGCTCATAACCCACTGTAGGAACATCAACACAAGCCTGAGACTCTAAATAATCTACTAGGTCCATAACTACTTCATCCGCGTAGCGTTTGACCCTTTCCCAATCAGAGTTTTTACTATTGGTACTATTATCTTGGGAGTCACTAACAGTTTGCCTTTTGGCAGCTCGCTCAAGTGCAGCGACTATGCGTTCCTTTTCGTCACACTCATTGGTTTTTAGCCTTAACAACCTTAATCCAATATTCTGCAGAACCTGGTTCTTCAACGTGTCTCGCCCGCGCTGTTCAGCATTATTTTCGTGAAACTCGAAGCCATCAACCTCGATTGCCAAAACAGGGCTCTTATCGATTCGCGAATAAATCAAGAAATCTACATGCGACCAAGGATTCTTCACAAATTTACTTTGTTCATAAGTTAGCTCTGACGTATCTTTTACAATGTCATTTAGCTGAACATGAAGCACATAATCTAAATCTTGGAAAGCCTCTAAGGATAAGACCTCTCTCAAGAGAACATCTATGAGATTTTCTGAATGGTAAATGGAAACTTTGTTATGTCGGGCTAAAAACTCTCGACGCTGCACGCTTTGTTCTGAATAGAGCATATCAAAAACAGATGACTTTTTACTTGGTATCAGCGCCTTGCCCATCGTTTGATAATTGATATAACGCACCAAGGCTCCAATATTCGAGTTATTATCGTTAAAGATCTTATTCCCCGTCACTAACACAAACTGGTCAACTGCTCTAGACACGGCAACGTTAACGGTATCAGCACGATCAATAAAGTCATTTATCGAGTTAGCTACCGTTGAGAACACGATAACTTGTTTCTCACGACCTTGGTATTTGAAGACTGTATCAGTGTCCATATTCTCATCATCTAAACACTTCCTAGTTTGCTCAATATGCTTTCTATAAGGAGCGATTATCCCAATTTCATCTGAATCTTGTGTCGCTAATCGAGGTTCAGTCAGCACCTCATCCTTAATAACTGAGATCTCTCTTTCACTAAACAGCCCCGGTTCATCAAACAACTTCCTTGCGTGATTTCCGGCCACAAGCGGAAAAACCAGGAACGGGTCTTTCCTCTCACCTTCTTCGGTCATAATTAACAGCTGATCGTTGTAGAACTGTTTATTACAAAACCCAATAATCGCTGGATGACACCTATAGTGCTCTCTTAACATCGTTTTAGGTAATCGATCGCCATAAGTCTTGAGCAACGAAGACATTATGCTGTTGTCGTAAAAGTTATAATGCTCTTCAACCGGATATTCATCTTCTACTTCGGCTTTCTGGTCAAGAGCGGCCTCTGATGCAAAATTGGATATTTGCTTTAGATCGCCCACGACCACAAGACGTTTGCAGCATGACAACGAAATTGCAGCAGTTACCAGATCTACCTGAGAGGCTTCATCAATTATTAGATAATCCAGAAGTGTCCCACGATCCACGCACCCTCTGAGCGAATGGGTAGCACTTAATATGAGTGGGTGCTGTTTAAGAAACGTTTCGTAATCATTACGATAATCTTCTTTAGTAAACTTTTCAGGATTTAGCCCATATCGATTTAGCGCAATTGAATGCTTAAACAACTCAAGAGAAAGTTCTTTCGAGCTCTTCATTAAACTCTTACTTTCTATCCCTTCAAGCTTTTTCTCAAGCGAAGAAATACTCTCTGTTAGTTCTATAACTTTGGTATCGAAGTAGTCTTTCTCTAGATCTGAAATTAGCTCCGCGCTGCATTGTGATACTTGCTTAAAGTTAGAGATACCGAATCTAAAATATACTTTTATCGCAGACCAAATAAGTGCTAGCTTACTTTTCTTTTTCCCAAATATAAGCGACTGCTTGAAGGCTAAAATATCCGCTGCGGTATACTTCCTACGGGAAGTCAGTTTTGCATACACATTTTTGGCATCGGGATATTTGCTCTCGAAATGCTGTTTCTCTAGGTCAAAATCCAGTTTCTTTTGCTTGATTTCTGCTAGTTCATTCTCCAGCACGAGCACCTCTTCCAGCTTTGTGGAGATCATTTTAAAATGAGCCTCCTTAGCAGCAAGAACATCAGTCGTTATTACCCAGCCTTGTTTTTGAGGCTCTACAAATTCCTTCGAAAAGAATGCTGTCTTTCTACCATCATTACCAAGCGCTGCTGTAAGAAAGCCAAATCCGTTAGCTTCAAGCTTTTCAGCGACATTATCCGTAGCTGAGTTATTTCCGGAAACTACTCCTACGGTCTGCCCTTCACTTACTGCATTAGCAATAATATTTAGAATGGTTTGTGTCTTACCTGTTCCTGGAGGGCCTTCAATCACACTAATCTGGTTTGTCAGTGCATTTTCAACAGCACTTTTCTGCGAAGGATTAAGCCCAAAGGGAAACAATACCTTCTTGGGTAATTCGAACCGTTGCCCAAGCTCACCAGCCAGGTACTTAGCCAGTGCAGATTCAGTTTCGACACCGCCTAAATTTTTGTAGTAGTTTTCGAGATACTGATTAGGCTCTTTACCCTCTTCCTTTATTTCGAAACAACGAGATAGCCTTTTGAGATATTCGAAACGTTTGTTCACTCGTTCATCTGATCTTTTGTCCTTTATGAAACTGACGTCACGCCTCAGCGCCACTACATTGGCGCCTTTTTCTGGAACAAATCGATACCACTCCCCAGCCTGCTGTGCTGAAACGAATTTTCGTGGCCTGGCACCCTTTATCGATACGAGTTTGTAAGAAACATCGAACTCTTTAAGGATTCTTTCATAGGCAAGGTTCTTATTCTTCTTTGCATACTTATACTGTCTGTCTTTACCTTCAAATTGCACATAAAAATAAGCATCATCTTGATCAATTGATATAACGTTATCAGTAATGTCTTTAGCATTCGCATTATCAACACTAACGATTAAGTTTGTTTTCTCATCCATAATACTTCTTACATCCTTACTTCTGATCGAGTTGCTCGGCAATCAAAAGGGTATTTTCAGCCCTTCTTTTTTTGTTGCTTTCGCTTTTAGCGAGGTACTTCCTTCCCCAGTAAGCCCCTTTAGCTTTTTTGGAGCCAACATGCTCGGTTTTCTTAGCTACATTTGCCATTGCTTGCCCTTATATTGCACCGCTAATTTTATTAACTTGATAATTAACATTCAGAATTTTGGTTCTAATTTGAGAACCATGCATTGTTTCTGTCTCTCTAAATCTCAAAACGCATCACAAGCTCAACGTTATGACATATAAAGCTTTTGCTGTTCAGCTACTATCGTAAGTAGATCAAATGTTAAGTTAGCGTCAGATAAGGCTCGGTGAGCATTACCAACGCGCTCAATACCTTGTTGTTTTGCCGCATTTTCAAGCGATTGAGCAGCTTTTTTGTCTCTGTATCGAACACGTGCGCCAAAGTAATTTGCATACCATTCTGCTACGCACACAGCACTAAAGCTTGGAATTGGATAATTAAAGGTTTCAAAACTTCTAACCAAGATCTCTGCATCGAAGCGAGCGTTATACATAAATACTATCCTTCCATTAATTAACGCATAAACTTCCTCCATCACGTCATTCCACAAAGGTTTATCCCCTAGTTCACCTTCTGAAATGCCATGAACTGCAAATGCACTATCAGTTATTGGCACGGTCGCTTTTATTAATTTATCAAATACAACCTGGCCATTTTTATCAATAATCGATAGTTCTATAATCTGATCGTTATTTCCTAATCCCGTTGCTTCAACATCTAGTATTAGATAATCCGAATCAAGCAGGTTTAAATCAAAGTCTTCGTATTTCATAATAAATTCATCCCCTAAGAACCTAATTAGTATTTGCTTAATGAGTTCTATAATAGGGATGTAGAGCAACCTTTCTCAGGGACAATAGAGGGACATTCTCCGTATCGCTTTTTACCCCCCAATTAAACTCAGTCGCTTATCAGTAAGCACACAAAGCACCCCGCCCGTTGTATGCATAACCTGATGATTAAAGTCACAGTACGCTCCAGCAATATTCAAAGGTAGCTGTTCATTACCAAAGAAATTTGGGGCGAAATACATGAGTTCACCAGCTTTACATTGCATAGCTTCTGCATCACTGGAAGCGTGACAAAGCTTGCTTTGGTTTACCTCGGCTCCGTGCTTACACCCAGCAAGCAGCCCTAAAGATATTACGCATACAATTAGTGCTTTTTTCATTTATGAATTTCCTTTTCAATAGTTAATTTGAATTTGTGATAGAACTAAAGCTCACAAATCAGTCGCAAGCCTTGGCTCCAATCAATTGATAAAGATCTGCGAGCCCTTCGACAGAGGCTTCATATGAAGACCTAAGTTCCGCGTTATTCTGAACAAACCGGTTATCACTCAGGGATCTTTGAAGCTGATCCAATATCTGATAGGTTCGATCTAATGCTTCATGGACCACAAACTCGTCATTCCGACTCCCTGCATCTACGTTGTCTTGATTGAGTTTTCGGTAAATTGCGTAGATTGCATCTTCACTCATCTCTGAGCTATCCAAGCCAAAGGACTGAGTAAGGAATAACTGTCGCGGCTCCCCCTCCAAACGATCAGCTAGACGAACAATAAGTTCTTGTGTCCCTATCTCAGGTATTGCTATACATGGGTTTGACTTTGCGTATGACATCTTAAGTACTGCAAACTCCTTTTTGTTTGTTGCTACTTCATAAGTTTCACGACTTATATCTCGTTCGTTTATCAAGCAGCAGCTGCTAACCGGCCTTAATGCTGGCAAACCATCTAACGTATTCTGCGGTTCATCGAATACATATATCTCTTTCTCCAAGTCTAGCTTTTGCATCTGCGCCAACAGTTCTCTTATTTTCATTTCTATATCCCATTAATCTATTTGGACGAAACAACGAGCCCTAAGAAAAGCTCGTTATTACTTTTATCCTGCAACCTATTGAGCTACGTTCCTTGCAGATAAGCTAAACCACAAACCGAACAGCGCAAGCCATACCATCGTCATTCCCATTCCCTTAACCAAAGTCGCTTGCAAGGTAAACTCTCCGCC
>NZ_LWFZ01001290.1:0-682 GCF_001635225.1 Oleiphilus sp. HI0086 | reverse complement strand
TGATTCCGATAGTTCCTTGGCTAGCTCTAGCCATTCAGCAGTTTTTAATTCTCGGCGCTTAGAACACACCGTCTCGCCTAAATAAATAACATCGACAGGGCTGTCGAGCATCTCTTGGTAGAAGTCATAAACGCGCTGTTTTGGCCAAAAAAACAGGTTTGGGCCTAGTGATAATTTCATCATATTACTCCCTAAATCTGCGGGGTTTATTGCCAGGCGCGCGTATAAGCGCCCAAAGTGGTTTGCGAGCCTTCAGAGACTTTATCGAGTGGCTTGCTCCATTGGGGTTTCACTTTAAAGTTATCCGGGTCGCGCTGATAGCTGTCTAAAGCTTTGCGCCAAACCGAGACAACCTGTTCAACATAAGCCGGGCTGCGTTGTCGACCCTCAATTTTTACAGCCTTGATGCCGATCTCTGTTAAGTCAGGAATTAAGCCAATTGTGTTCAAGCTTGTTGGTTCTTCGAGTGCATTGTAGAGACGGCCTTCCACTTCAAATCGGCCTTTACACAAGGTTGGGTAACCTGCTTTTTCATCTTCCTGATAACGGTCAATTAGCACATTGTTCAAACGTGACTCCAGGCCGTCTTCTGTTTCTTCCCAGCGAACAAAGCTTGCAGGCGAACAGGCACCGCAAGTATTGGGTGATTGGTCGGTTAGGTATGAAGATAAATAGCAGCGCC
>NZ_LWFZ01001289.1:0-1246 GCF_001635225.1 Oleiphilus sp. HI0086 | reverse complement strand
GTTTCCAGTAGCTCGGCTAATGAACAGAAAGCGCTAGCAAATGCATCTTGATGAGCTATCTGCATTTACTTGGATAGCTTTTTCTGCGCCTCTGCTTCAAAGTTCATATTGATATTGCCTAAAGATCTTTCTTCGTTTACCCAAAATGCGACCGCGCCACACACCGCAGCGGGCAGTGCCAGAAAATTCACGATAGGCAGAAGCGTTGCCCCAAACGTTACCAGCCCAAAACCTAGTGATGTCAGACGATGGCTAGCCAGGTAGTTTTTCATATCGGGGAAGCTCATCTTATTATTATCTGCCGGGTAGTCGATATATTGAATGGCCATCATCCAGGCTGAGAAAATAATCCAGATAACAGCAATAATCACATTCAAGCCGGGGATTAAGCCTAAAACCAATAGCACTAGCACCCGCGGGATATAATAAACAAGCTTTTGGAGTTCTCGCATGATGGTTCTGGGAACCATTGCCAGTAGCTCGCTCCATGAGAAGTCTTCACCTTTATCTTGGCCGCTTAAGTGCTTTTCAGTGAGTTCTGCCAGGTAGCCATAAAAAGGAGCGCCGATTAAATTCGCGGCGGCAATAAAGCCATAAAACAGCGTCATTAAGATGGCTAAGAAGTAGATTCCCCAGAATAACCACTCCATGAATCCTAGCCATTCTGGGACCCAAGACAATAAGGTCGCCATCCAACCGTCTACTAGGCTATATGCCCACATGATGAGCAGCGTAAACAAGATGATATTTACGGTTAAAGGAACCAGTAAAAATAGGCGAAAGCCGGGCTGGCAAATGATCTTGAAACCTTGAGCCAGATAGCCAAAGCCGGTAAACATATTTCCCTTCATGTGAAGATTCGCTCCTGATCAGAATATCGTCTAAGAAATTTATAGGGCTTAATAGGGTTGTAGGCAGTGTATAATAGCTCGCTTGGAGTTTCAGCAGTGCTCTGATGAAATCAAAGTAATGTCACTAGGTAGTTGTAGCCAATGCGTCCAGATTTTCAAATCGAGATTGTTTATTCAGATGAACAGCTTGTGGTGGTTAATAAGCCCTCCGGTTTGCTATCAGTTCCGGGCAGAGGCCCCGACAAAGCTGATTGCTTGCTGAGCCGCTTACAAGACCAATTTCCCACTATCAGGGTGGTTCATCGTTTGGATTGCGCAACCTCGGGCTTGATGGTCTTGGCGCTTGATGCGGATTCCCACAGGGAGCTTAGTAGGCAGTTTCATGACAGAGAAGT
>NZ_LWFZ01001288.1:0-1101 GCF_001635225.1 Oleiphilus sp. HI0086 | reverse complement strand
TTAGAGCACAAACGATTTTATCTTGTAACAATTGTGGTGCTTCATTATGGCCGCTCTCATAATAAGTTGCTCAGTATACTAAAGGCCGTTAACTAGCCATAGCGATCTGAGCATGTAATGACTAATAAAAGTTGAGTGNGTTATGAAAGTACTGATTGTTGATGACCAGCGTTCTATGAGGCTTGTGTCTCTAGCAGTAGTTGCCGGGCTTGGGCATGATGTCATCGAGGCCGAATGTGGACAGGATGCAATTGACCTCTGTCGGCAAGAGAAAGTCGATTTGATTTTGATGGACGTTGAAATGCCTGGTCTTAACGGTTTTGAAACGACTAAAATTATTCGTCAAGATACCTCTATATGGTTCCCCATTATTTTTGTTAGTGCTAAAACGGATACTAAGTTTTGTACTGTGGGTATTCAGTCAGGCGGCGATATTTATCTTTATAAGCCGATAGTGCCTGAAGTGCTTGAAGCGATGATTCATGCGATGGAGCGTATCGCCCAGATTCAGGACGAGCTTCATGGCACCAAATTAAAAATGGAGTTGCTCGCATTTCAAGACACCTTAACAGGACTGGTGAACCGCCGTGGTTTTGATAAGGCCATGGAGCTGGAGATCACTAGGTCAATCAAAGAGAAAGACCCTTTAACTTTGATTATGATCGATGTTGATCAGTTTAAACCTTTCAATGATAACAACGGACATCAAGCCGGTGACGAGTGTTTAAAGGCTGTTGGTGAAACCTTGCGTAAAGCGATGTGCCGACCAGCCGATATTGTTGCTCGGTATTGTGGGGAAGAATTCGCAGTGATTTTGCCTAATACCAATGCGGTGCAAGCGCAAGCGGTTGCGAAGCGTATAAATAAGTTGTTTAGTGATTTGAATTATCCTCATGAACACTCTTTAGTGGCAGATCATGTCACGGTTAGTGGTGGGATTGCTCAGTTTGCTGGTGAAGGGCAAAGTGCGGCAGAGTTTATCGAGAGTGCTGACAAATTATTATATGAAGCTAAAGAAGCAGGCCGTAATCGTATTTTATAGTTAATGAAGTTTATATTACTTACGCATGAGCGGGAATTAGAAAAGAAGAATAATACGGG
>NZ_LWFZ01001287.1:0-1594 GCF_001635225.1 Oleiphilus sp. HI0086 | reverse complement strand
CACATGGAAGCTGGCAACAGATGTTTTGACCAGCGTGTACCTGAAGAGACGAACCGAAAAATTGTTGATCATATCTCAGATATTAATTTGACATATAGCACAATCGCCCGAGACTACTTACTTTCTGAAGGCATACCGGCTGATAGGGTCATCAAAACTGGCAGCCCAATGTTTGAAGTGTTGAACCATTATATGGATCAAATTGACGAGGCAGATGTACTCGAGCGTTTTGGCTTAGAAGCCGAGAAATATTTTTTAGTGAGTGCGCATAGAGAAGAAAACGTTGATACGCCAAAGCAGTTACGTGCTTTGGCTGAGACTTTGAATACCGTTGCACAAACCTACCAGTTGCCAGTCTTTATTTCGACTCATCCTCGTACGCGAAAACGCATCGAAGAGCAAGGTATTGAGTTTCATGAGCTTGTCCAGCTTCAGAAACCTTTAGGTTTCCATGATTATAATAAACTCCAAAAAAGTGCCAAGGTGGTGTTGTCCGACAGTGGCACTATTACTGAAGAATCGTCCATTCTAAATTTTCCTGCTCTCAATATTAGAGAAGCTCACGAGCGGCCAGAAGGGTTTGAAGAAGCTTCTGTGATGATGGTTGGTTTAGGTGTTGAGCGTGTTATGCAGGCTTTGGAAGTGCTTGAGTCTCAACCGGGTGGTGAAGAGCGCTTATTGCGTCCGGTTTATGATTACAGTATGCCGAATGTATCGGACAAAGTGGTGCGTATCATTCTAAGTTATACCGACTATGTAAACCGGGTCGTTTGGCGTGAGTACTAAACAAAAAACAGTCATCTATGTCGGCCCATTTGCATTTCCTAACGGTGGGGCGGCAGCCAGGCGCATACTGGGTATTTCCAAATCGTTACAGGCAAATGGATATAAGGTAAAGGTTGCGAGTGGCCAGCAGCCCAGTGAAGACGGCAGCTCTTTCGATTATGAAGGAATTGAGGTTCACTCTCTAAATGAAAGAACGGCTGAAGCTTATCCGAAGCTGCTGAAGTACTTGGCTTACTTAACGATAGGTAAAAAAACGCTTGCTTGGTTAGATGTGTTAGACGAAAAACCTGATGCAATTATTTTATATAGTGGTTACTCGCCTTACTTTCTTAAATTACTTCCTTGGTGTAGGCGTAATAACATCCCCTTGATTTTTGACGCAGTTGAGTGGTACGACCCTCCCAGTAGGTTGCATGGCATCCTAAATCCGTATTATTGGAATATCGAACTTGCGATGCATGTGTTAAGCCCTAAATGCGGTAATATCATTGCTATTAGCCGCTATCTGGATGAGTACTATCAATCAAAAGGATGTAACACTGTTAGAGTCCCCCCAACACTAGACACCTCAAGCACAGAAGCTCGTTTAAGGTCTGGTGAGTCTGAAAAAATATCTCTTAGCTATACTGGTAGCCCTGGCCATAAAGATTTTTTAGATAATGTTCTGGAAGCTTTGTTACAACTAGACCAAAACGGTGAAAAATTTTTACTCCATATTGCTGGCATTACGAATGCACAATTGCTGACTTTTCCGGCACTACAAAAAAGAGGGCTTCAGCAGATACCTGAGTGCTTGAAGTGCTATGGT
>NZ_LWFZ01001286.1:0-1069 GCF_001635225.1 Oleiphilus sp. HI0086 | reverse complement strand
ACCAAGAACTTCTTCGCATGTTTCGCGCATAACTTTGGCGCGAGGGTCGAAGTTTTTGTATACGCGGTGACCGAAGCCCATCAGACGGAATGGGTCGTTCTTGTCTTTCGCTTTGGCAACGTATTCATCGATGCGAGATACGTCACCGATTTCGTTAAGCATTGTTAGTACAGCTTCGTTTGCGCCGCCGTGAGCAGGGCCCCAAAGTGCAGCGATGCCAGAAGCGATACAGGCAAATGGGTTGGCGCCAGTTGAGCCGGCTAGGCGGACAGTTGATGTTGATGCATTCTGCTCATGGTCAGCATGAAGCATGAAGATCTTGTCCATTGCCTTTGAGATGGCTGGGTCAAACTTAACATCGCCAGCTGGCGTGCTGAACATCATGTGCAGGAAGTTTTCTGCATAATCCAAGTCATTGTTTGGATACATGAAAGGCTGGCCGATTGAGTACTTGTAGCACATCGCTGCAATGGTCGGCATTTTAGCTACAAGGCGGAAGCCTGCTATTTCACGGTGTTCTTCGTCAGAGATGTCCATCGTATCGTGGTAGAACGCTGAAAGAGCACCAACGACGCCGCACATGATCGCCATCGGGTGAGCGTCTCTTCGGAAGCCCTTAAAGAATTGGTTAACTTGATCGTGAACCATTGTGTGGTTGCGAACAGTTTTTCTGAAATGTTCGTTTTCTTCTGCTGTCGGAAGTTCTCCGTGCAAAAGTAGGTGGCATAGTTCAAGGTAGTCTGAATTTTCAGCTAGCTGTTCTATTGGGTAGCCTCTGTGAAGAAGTACACCTTTGCCGCCATCAATGTAGGTGATTTTAGATTCGCATGCCGCAGTGGACACGAATCCAGGGTCATAAGTAAAGACACCTTCTGATACTAGGCCTCGTACATCTATTACATCTGGGCCGACAGAGCCAGAATAAATTGGTAAATCGATGGTTTTCCCATCAACCGATAACTGAGCTTTTTTATCAGTCATGGTGCTCTCCTGTTGCTGAGATAGAGTAAGCCAAGCGTAGCTGCTGCTTAATAGGTAAAAAGCTTGCGGCCAGTTGGCGACTTAAAAG
>NZ_LWFZ01001285.1:0-1009 GCF_001635225.1 Oleiphilus sp. HI0086 | reverse complement strand
GTGATAATGTTCACCCATCAAATGACACTCGCAATAAACTCATACCACAGCTCTCAATTCCACGGTATTTTCGCTCTCATATAAGCATTAGTCTACTTTAGAAAGAATCTTCTTTCTCCGCCTGGTCAAATAGCTTTTGAAGTTCAGAATGATAGGCACCTTGAGAGGAATAATCACTTTCAGGACCTCGCTAAGAAAATATAAAAGCCGTATTTTCCGATACCAGAACAAGCGTGATATCTTCTTTACGGTGAAGTCGTATCCATATTGGAATACCGGCGCAAACTGTTCGTGGTTACCAAACCGACTATATTTAGCCAAGTCAAATGACAAGACCAAATCAGCCCTCTTCAACTGCTCCTTGGTACGCTGATCAATTGCGATATCGATAGCATTCCCCATTATAGCGACCATATCTTTAGGTTCTTGATAGCGACTCACGCCATTCAAATCAACAGCGATAGTAATACCCGCACCCATCTGTTCAAGTGCTGAAACGGGTACGTTTTCAGTGATACCCCCATCAACCAACGACCTACCTTCAATTTCTACCGGCACAAAAATCCCTGGCACTGCCGCTGACGCACACACCGCATCGGCCAAGTTCCCTGATCTTAATATGACCTTCTCACCGGTATGAATATCGGTAGTACAAATCGCCAAAGGAATACGAGCATCCTGTATATCCACATTACCGATATCTTGCAAAATCATCTCGTGAATGGTTTTGGTGGTGAAGATACCTTTGCGTTGAATCGACAAACCGACCATCGAGCTGAAACTCATATCCTCGCCCACTTTCTTGATCTCGTCTATCGACTTACCGAAGGCATAGTAGCTCGCGACTAAAGCCCCAATACTGGTGCCGGAAATATAATCGATCTCTACATTTCGCTCTTCCAGTACCTGCAGCACGCCAATGTGAGCAATACCCTTTGCTGCGCCGCCGCCCAACGCAAGCCCGATACTCTGATTAAAAGGGTTCCATTTCATAAATTAAGTTTCTTAT
>NZ_LWFZ01001284.1:0-707 GCF_001635225.1 Oleiphilus sp. HI0086 | reverse complement strand
AGCCTTATGCAATTGTAAATAGTATCTGATCGAACTCGATAGGTTCTCCGTCACTGACTTCTATCGACTGAATAACGCCGCTTCGGTCTGCCTCGATTTGGTTCATCATTTTCATTGCTTCAATGATGCACAAGACATCGCCAGCCTTAACGCTTTGTCCAACTTCAACAAATGGGGCGGAGTCAGGTGAGGGCGCCTTGTAGAAGGTGCCGACCATAGGGGCATTGATTGTCTGGTCACTAGAGGTGCTCGCCGGTGCCGGACTTGCAGTGGATGTTTCTGTGATAGGTGCTGAAGCAGACGTTACGGGTGCTGGGGCCGCTGCTGGTGCGGCGACAACATGCTTGCGACGGTTGATGCGGATGGACTCTTCGCCTTCCTTAATCTCTAGTTCTTCTACATCTGACTCGGTGATTAATTCGATCAGCTTTTTGATTTTTCGAATATCCATAACAATTCCTGTATTAGGTTTATAGCGCCTGCAGGGCTTTGCTGAGCGCAGCATCGTAACCTAAGCTGCCCAGCCCGCAGATGACGCCTAATGCGACATCAGAGAAATAAGAATGATGGCGAAATGTTTCTCTAGCATGAACATTTGATAAATGTACTTCGATAAAAGGAATATCAATCGCTAGTAGAGCATCTCGGATTGCTACGCTCGTATGCGTAAATGCCGCAGGGTTAATAATTATAAACTGAGTATCATC
>NZ_LWFZ01001283.1:0-787 GCF_001635225.1 Oleiphilus sp. HI0086 | reverse complement strand
CTGAAGCTGCAGGTGTCATTGCAAAGTGTTCGGTTAATGAAATTCCGGCACTGTTTTCGGGTTCCAGTAGCTTGAACAGCTCGGTCTTTTCAGTATGATCAGGGCAAGCAGGGTAGCCCGGAGCAGGGCGGATACCGCGGTATTTTTCTTTAATCAAGGCGTCGTTATCAAAGCTTTCATCTCCAGCGTAAGCCCAGAACTCTTTACGAACTCTTTCGTGCATACGCTCAGCGAAAGCTTCGGCTAGGCGGTCAGCTAGCGCTTTGACCATAATCGCGTTGTAGTCGTCATGTTTTGCTTCGAACTCGGTGGCAAGTTCTTCAGCACCGATTCCAGCGGTGACTGCAAAGCCACCGATATAGTCATTGAGACCCGTTTCTTTAGGTGCAATAAAGTCAGCTAGTGATAAGCTAAATTGATTGCCCGCTTTGTCAGATTGCTGGCGTAGGTGATTCAGGCTTAGATTTACCTTAGATCGACTTTCGTCTGCAAATACAGTAATTTCATCATCGCCTTGAGCGTTTGCTGGCCAAAATCCGATAACAGCCTTGGCTTTTAGTTTTTTATTGCTTATCAGATCCTTGAGCATTTTTTGTGCATCATTGAAAAGACTCTGAGCAGCTTCACCGATATGCTCATCTTTTAATATTTTCGGGTATTTTCCAACCAGGTCCCACGTGATAAAAAACGGAGTCCAATCGATATAGTCAACTAATTCTTCAAGTGGGTAGTCTTCAAAGATTTTGGTGCCGGTAAATTTCGGCTTAGGTGGTTCGTAGCCGCTCCA
>NZ_LWFZ01001282.1:0-708 GCF_001635225.1 Oleiphilus sp. HI0086 | reverse complement strand
CCGAAGATAATAGCCTGATCACACAAACACGCAGCGACTCATCCGGCTATTTTTCACTAGACTTAAACGAACTTGAAGATGGCACGCTCGTTCTACTCTCACTAAGCGTAGATACTGATACTCGCATGCTTTGCGACCTGGTAGAAGGCTGTATTGAAAAAATATCTGGCCAAACACTTTCGTTTGGTGAAGCAGTCAGACTCCCAGCTTATTTTCAACTCTTAGGTCTAACAAGCAAGCAAACCCACTCCACAACGTTTCTTTCACCTTTAAGTCACCTTATTGTTAAAACTGCGCAGTCTCTGCCTCAGGGCTTAAATGCGCAAAACATAGTAACAGCCACTCAGTGGGTCATGGAAAGTTTTGACTNAGAGAGCGACCCCTTAACTACCCCAACACTTGACCTAACAAAGCTCTCGGATGCAAGTGACGAATCTCTAAAGCAAGCAATTCTAAGCGCTTCTCTTTATGAGCACGCGCTTGATACAGAGTGGATAGGCACGAACCAATTGCTTGATCATATTCCCTTAGCGAACGTGTTCTACACAGCAAGCGACCTAGCAGAGCAGCTTTCTGCATACCTGGACACCTACTCTGACAACGGAAATAGTTATGCTAGCGCACTGAGCAGTATCACCAATGATGCTCAAAATATTGCAGAAGATCTCGACAGCGCTGAGCTTCAAATTCAAACTCAACCGCAGTCCA
>NZ_LWFZ01001281.1:0-1174 GCF_001635225.1 Oleiphilus sp. HI0086 | reverse complement strand
GCACTAGTCCTAAACCGGATAACTTTATTTTAGCTACCGCTCTGAGTATTCAAATTGCTCTGTTTACATGCAAAGGTGTGAGCTTTTGCCCTAAAGCACAGACATGGATTCACAACAACAAAAAATTTAGAGTCTGCTCTTTTAAGCATGAAAAGGTCAATCACGGAGAGCGTTTGATCTTTTCATGCAAAGTCATTCCCCCTCTCTTTTCTTATTATTACTTGTGTTGCTACTTTTTCTGGTACAGTTTTCTCTTTAGATAAACTCTTGGCCTTGGTCTATGGTAAAGTATGGCTTCATAAAACGTAAGGCTGATAGAGCCCCTCAAGGTCTTAGTACTTCGTAACCCACAACAATGATTGTTTAAACATGTCCAGACTGTCTCCTTCCATTATACCTCGCGACCAACATCCCGTTTCTCGTAGCCAAATTAGCCCATCGGCGTTAAAGGTTATGCATCGCTTACATAATAGCGGCTATGAGGCGTATCTGGTTGGTGGTGGTGTCAGGGATATTTTGCTCGGCCAAAATCCTAAAGATTTTGATATTGCGACCAATGCACACCCTGAGGAGGTACATGCTCTTTTTAAGAATTCACGTTTAATTGGTCGTCGCTTTAAGCTCGTCCATATCCTGTTTGGCCGCGAGATTATCGAGGTTGCTACCTTCCGTGGAAGCGTAAACCAACAGGACGAAAAACAATCAGAGCATGGCATGCTGCTTAGAGACAATGAATATGGCAGTATCGATGAAGATGCTGTGCGAAGAGACTTTACGATAAACGCTCTCTATTACAGCCCTAAAGACTTTTGTATTTACGACTATGTCGATAGCCTGGACGATATTAAGCAGGGTCTGATCAACATTATTGGCGACCCGGAAACACGCTATAGGGAAGATCCGGTTCGGATGATCAGAGCTTTGCGTTTCGCGGCTAAACTAGACTTTGATATCGAAGAAGAGACCAGCGGTGCCATACGAGAGCACGGTCAGCTATTGTCCAACGTTGCAGCAGCACGTTTGTTCGATGAGATTCTAAAACTGTTTCTCTCTGGCTATGGATTGAAAATTTTTCACCTCTTAGTCGACTATGGGCTATTTAAGCCCTTGTTCCCAGCTATTGCTCATACCTTGGAAAACAGTGATAAGAGTGCTATCTATAAGAAAATGCTCG
>NZ_LWFZ01001280.1:0-27626 GCF_001635225.1 Oleiphilus sp. HI0086 | reverse complement strand
CTAAACGATTTCGATGACAATCTAGATATTTTCCAAAGCTTATTAGATGATTTTATTAAATTTATAGTGATTGAAGATAAGCGTGGTCAACTTGTTGAGCAGCGCACAAAAGATGCTGAAAAGGGAAAAGCAGCCAATGACCTAGCCAAGAAGGCGGTTGATAATGCTTTAAATGCAATTTTAGCTGATCAGCAAGCAAGAGCGCGTAATGTACCAGAATGTGCAGAAGCTTTTCTTTCAAAAGCGTGGAGTAGGGTACTTAATTACACATACCTAAACGGTGGTGTCGACTCAGAGAGTTGGAAGGCTGAAATTGCCTTGGTTAAAGATTTGATTTGGACGGTGAGTCCAGACAAGGAGGAGTTTGATGTTCGAGGCAAGTTATTGAAAACGATTCCTCGTGTTATGAGGAAGTGTCGGGAGGGGCTCAATCGGATCATGTATGATCAGTTTGAGGCGAAAACCCTATTGGCCGATATCGAAGCTCAGCATGTTAATGTCTTGAATAACTTGCAAACATACGAAGAGTTTGCCAAGTCTGCAATGGACGATAACGCCATTGCTGAGTTGGTTCAGGATACGCTTGAAATTGAACAAGACTTTAACGATTTTAAGCAATCTAGCGTTGAAGCCGAAAAGCCGGTCAAGCCTGCGCCTAAAGCTGCCTCTAGAGAAACAAACTCCGACAGTAAACCTGTCTCACCCAGTGAGCAAGGCACCGGTGATAACGCAGAAACGGAATCAAGTGTCGAGCCTACGCGTGCCGAAACGGTTCTAGAAGAAGATTTGAGTGCTAGTGCGAGCGATTCCATTGTTGATGCATTTAGTAAGCAGGTGGAAAGAGCTAGCATTGGCACCTGGTTTGAGGTTTCAAAGGAAGGACGTCCTGAACGTTGTAAACTTGCTGCACACATTAAGGCTATTGATAAGTTTGTTTTCGTTAATCGATCCGGCATCAAAGTAATGGAGCAGGATAAAAGTGGTTTTGCATCCCTGCTAAGAAATGGAGAGCTTCAAGTTCTAAATGATGGTTTATTGTTTGATCGTGCCTTAGAATCGGTGATCGGGAGTTTACGCGGAGCTAACTAGGTATGAAAATTTGTAATGGTTGGTTGACTGGTGCTCGGAAGTGCCCGTCACCCAATTATAATGAGCGCCCTCAAGCTGCGCCGATCAACTTACTAGTCGTTCATAATATATCATTGCCACCGAAGTCCTTCGGCAATAATTACATCGAGCTTTTTTTCCAAAACTGTTTGCCAGTTGGTGAGCATCCGTATTTCGAGACAATTCGCGATCTTCAGGTCTCGTCACACTTCCTCGTTAAACGCAACGGAGAAATAGTCCAGTTTGTTTCCTGTAATGACCGTGCCTGGCATGCCGGACAGTCAAGCTTTTGTGGTCAGGAAAACTGTAATGATTTCTCGATAGGCGTTGAGCTGGAAGGCGCTGATGACATACCGTATCAAGCGATTCAGTATTCGCAGCTTGCCGCTCTAACTAATGCAATTCAGGAAAGCTACCCTGAAATTACGAAAGAGCGTATAACGGGTCATGAACATATCGCTCCACAGCGGAAAACAGACCCAGGCCCTGCTTTCGATTGGACGCTGTATCGAAACTCTATAGAGAACCCCCTTGTTTAAATGCGCCGCTGTTTAAGGTGCTTAATGATAAAGCGGGCGGGCGAAAACATTGCTTTGTGTGTGTCATTTACCGGTGGGATGCCGCCGCATATTTCGTGAGCAATAAGTTCTGCGGCGACGGGGCTTGTAAATGCGCCTTTGGAGCCGTGTCCAACGTTGACGTAAAGACCTTGATAGTAGTGTCCATAAAGATGTTTGCAGCTGTTGGCGCCAACTCGAAGTTTGGCAAAGGTCTCTTTCATTTGTTCAAAATTTGGAGCGAGCCCAACGATTGGAAGGTAGTCAGGAGTGGTGCAACGAAGGCCGGCGTTACTTTTTACATCATAGTCATTCAGGCTTTTATCTTCAGTGTTCTTATCCGAAATCCATGATGGGTTCCAGTGCTGAATTGCTTCGAAGTTCTTTTCATTGTCTTCTGCATTAGTGCTTTCATTATTTGAGTCCAAATCAAAGGTCGCGCCAAAGTGGTGCCAACCAGAAACAGATGGGCATAGGTAGCCTTCTCCTGTTAACACACACTGCGTAGATTTGATTTCCTCCCTATTCTGCTTAGATCTTATCGATGTAACTTGCCCGCGCAAGGGCTTGGTTGGCAGGTGTGCTAATTGGGGAAAACTCTTGGTGTCATTAGAGTTTGCAATGACAAGATGCCTTGTGTGAAAAAGGCCTGAATTTGTTTCTATGGTCCAGCTTGAGTCTGTATTTTGGCTGATCTGCTTCGCTTCGCAGTTGTAAAATGGCGTGATGGTAGCCTGCGACTTAGCTGGCTTATCGCTAAGTAATATTTTTGCGTAGACTTTAGGGTCAAGCCAGCCCGCATTCTCAAACCATAAGCCGCCACAGGAGTGTTTCAAGCCAGACTTTTCTGAGGCTTCATCTGCGCATATTGGCCGTATAAAATCAGCTGGCAGCTTGGTGTTATTGGCAAAGCGGGTTTGCTTGGCCGCTTCCTTATCACTCCATGCTAGCTGCAGTAAACCGCAAGGGTGCCAGAATTCATTATCAAAGTTTGCCTGTAGCCGCGGGTAATAGCGTAAGCTGTAGGCAAGGCAATGCTCTACGAAGTTAAACGTTTTGTTTCTCTCACTGGGAAACTTTGCGTACATTACCAGTTGGCTCTGGCCGCTGGCACCAGAAACAGGTGCTGGGCGAGTATCTATTATCGCAACATCCAGCCCGCGTTGATACAGCGCTGAAGCAGTGCTGATACCCGCTAAACCGGCCCCAATAATAACGGTATCGAAAGACTTGGACTCGTCTTTATCTAAGGCGGCAGCCGTAGAGTTCCTAACGGAATTCTTTATCAGTGTTTGTGGGTAAGCCCAATTTGTTTTGCTTGAAGGTAAGTGGTCGGTAGAACTGAGGTCTTGTTTTGTAATAGAGCCAAGAAGCATCTCTCGTTTTTTGCCAAAGCCTTTCTGGCGCTTAACACTGAAACCTGCCGATTCTAGCCCTCGTCTTACAGCTGACGCAGCGGCGAAGGTGGAAAAAGTGGCTCCGTCAGATGATAGTCTGGCAACTTCTTTAAAAAGAGCAGGTGACCACATTTCCGGGTTCTTATTAGGGGAAAAACCGTCCAGGTACCAGCAATCTGCCATAAAACGGTATTCATCCAGGGACTCATAAATATCCCCAAAAACCAGTGTGAGGATGACTCGGCCACACTCGAACTTCAGTGTGTGGTGTCCTTTTATAGTGAAAGGATAGTCGTCGCATAGTTGGGAAGATAAATCTGCAAGCTCAGGCCATTTACTCAAAGAGTTTCTAAGATCTGATAGAGATAGTGGGTGTTTTTCGAATGAGATGTAGTGAAAGTCACGACGGCCTTTTTCTTCACAGGCCAGCCATTGTCGCCAGCTTAAGAGAAAGTTTAGCCCGGTACCAAATCCTGCTTCAGCGACGATAAAGGGTTTTAGTGCGAAGCTTTTACCTATTAGTCTAGATGCGAGTTGATTGGCTTCAATGAAAACATATTGGCTCTCTTTAAGGCCATCAACAAGCGAGAAGTAAACGTCATCGTATTCTTTCGAGGCTGGAATATCGCCTTCCCAGCCAAGATTAGCTACCGAAAAATTGTCGACTTCTCTATTCATATTTTATGGCTTGCTATTGCTTGGTTGCGGGTGCCGGACTTTCAGGCTCGGAGCTCGGTTCGGTAATTGTAATTGATTGAATGATTATTGTGTCTATGGGAATGTCTCGCATATAACCATCAGACTTGGTGGCGACCTTAGATATCTTATCGGCTATTTCGAGTCCTTTAGTTACTTTGCCAAATACGGCATAACCCGCGTTGTGCCCGGATTTATTAAGCTGCATATTGTCTTTAACATTTATGAAGAACTGAGAAGTCGCAGAATGCGGGTCGTTCGTTCGTGCCATGGCGATAGTGCCGCGTAAATTAGGAATAAAAGAATTAGCTTCGTTCTTAATGGGCGAAGAGACGGGCTTTCGTCTCATTTTTTGATCAAAACCGCCACCTTGAACCATAAAGTTGGGAATAACGCGATGAAAGATAGTGTTGTTATAAAAGCCTTCGTTAGCGTAACGGATGAAGTTCGCAACGGTTACGGGAACGCGGTCTTTAAAAAGGTCGAGCTCGATAATGCCAAGGTTGGTTGTGATGGTCGCTTGAGTCGTATTGCTATTCATTTCTTTTGCATGACTTGCTAGCGCAAAACAGCACAAAGATATAAATGTTAAATGGCACACAAATTTATTAAATAAGGATAGATTGGAATTTCTCATGGTGTGTATTTCAACTCTATATAAATTAATTGGGAAAGGTTAATTAAATCAGCAAGCTATGAATATTTTCGGTGCTTAGTATAAAGCAAAAACGGTGTCTATTCACATGAATAGACACAGGATAACATCTTGTTACTGACCGAAATCAATCTCCCACATACAAATTGGCTTTTTCTGGCCATTATTTCACCAACTACTTAGATGGCTGTATATATTTTAATAAGCCATTAATGATTCAGAGTACCTTAATAAGATAAAGATCGACTATCCCGGGGGAAGTATGACTAAGCATAATGAGCAAATAGCAAAATCCAGACTTGGGCGCTTATTAGTAAACCGCGGTTATATTAGCGAAGCGCAACTTGATCAAGCACTTCAGCTTCAAGCCTCCGAGAACATGATGCTTGGTGAGGTCTTAATTAAGCAAGGCTGGATTAGTGAGAAAGAGCTAAATAGAACACTTAAGCATCAGTCTCGTTACCGTTACACTGCAGCATTTGTTGCTTTGGCTGCGGCGCCGTTTCAACCGATGCTTGCTATGGCTGCGAGTCCCGCTGCAGCTTTACCAATTAATAACACCAGTAGCGCTGAGCTAACACGAGAACAGTTAGGTAAGTTTGGCGGCATGCAGATGCTTGATGACGAAGCTTTGGCAGGTGTTAATGCCCAAGGGTTCGGTCCAATACCAGGTATGGGGCTTAGCATCGGTCAGAATGCTGACGGAGCGGTTGCCGGTTTTCAGCATAAATATAACGACGAAGATGAATATGAAGAGCCCAAGGATGAGCAAGTGGCTTATGAGTTAGCGGACAGTGTATTAACCATGGCAGGTGTTGGTCCGATATCTAACCTGATTGAAGCAGATATTTCTATTGAGGGTTTGAAATACCAGGAAGGAAGAGGGCCTATAGAAATTACTGACGAAGGCGGTATAAAAATATATATGCCGACAGAAATTGCTCGAATTAGCATGGAGAATATTCGAGTTAAAGGAAATACTAGCGGCCCAACTATGGGAAGCATTTACATGTCTGATATCAAGTATCATCCAGATTCCAGCTATACAATTACCGCGAGAAACTAAGCTCTCTACGTTGTTATACATAAAAAAACAGGCGCGAGCCTGTTTTTTTATGCGTCAAAATAGGGCACTCGAACATAAAAAATTAGTTAGGGCTTTTCCTTGCTATATCGCTTCCCTATACCGGTTGAGAAAGCTATTATTCAACACGTTAATTGAGTTATAGAGAATTGTTATGCCAAAAATAGCCAGTGGAATCGTACGATTCAAAACCGAAGTGTACCCTCAGAAGAAAGAACTATTCGATCAACTTGTGAAAGGGCAGCATCCAGAAGCTCTTTTTATTACATGCTCTGATTCTCGTATTGACCCAAACCTTTTAGTTCAGACGGAACCAGGGGAACTATTCATATGTCGAAATGCAGGCAATATTGTTCCACCGCATAGCAACTATACTGGTGGTACCACGGCAACGATTGAGTATGCTGTTGCCGTTCTTGAAGTCAAACATATTATTGTGTGTGGACACACCTGTTGTGGGGCAATGGCCGGCGTGATGGACCCTGACTCGCTCACTAACCTTCCTCATGTGACACAATGGCTCAGCTACTCAAAGGCTGCGCATCAGATTGTTATGGAAAAGCTGCCAGAGGGCTCCCATGATGAACGTCTGGCTATGTTGATTGATGAAAACGTTTTGCTTCAGTTGCAGCATTTAAAGACCCACCCTCATGTTGCTGCCAAACTTTCTACCAATAAAATTCAGCTACATGCCTGGACCTACGATATTGGTGCCGGAGACGTAAGGGCTTTTGATGATGAACGTGGTGAGTTTGTGCCCGTTGAGGAACGTTACGCCGACGATGTAAAAGCGTATCTTGAATCCCAACAGGCCGGTGCATGCAACGCGGACCACTAATCTGGCATATGAAATAGCAAGGAAGGTAAAAGAGAATAATAAGGATCTACAATGAAAGTTTTGGTGATCGGTGCTAATGGCGATATTGGTGCTAATGTCTTACGAGGGTTGTTATCTTAGCCTCGAAAGTAAACTTCGATCAGGTGATAGCCAAATTTTGACTTTACTGGACCGTGAACGGTCTTTAATGCTTTTTTGAAAATTACTTGTTCAACGGGCTTAACTAAGTCACCAGGCCGAATTTCGCCTAAGTCGCCACCATTCTTTTTGCTAGGGCAGCTAGAGTGCTTGCGCGCCAGTTTTGCAAAGTCACCCCCTTTAGCCAAGGCTTGTTTTATCGTGTTGGCAGTTTGCTCATCTTTTACAAGAATATGACGCGCCATCGCAGTTTTCATTAGCAAAGTCTCTAATTATCTCGGCTTTTTAGTTTAACTTGCATGCCCTTATTATTCGAGAGCGTAATGAGAGGTTGAGGGTCAAACACATTGTTTTCATCTAATTCGACTTCGAATCTTCTCATAATTGTTGCAAGTATTATTTTCGCTTCCATCATCGCAAATGATTGCCCGATGCAAACTCGTGGCCCCGAGCCAAAAGGTATATAAACATGCTTTGGTATGTTTTTCTCGTTTTCTGGTGAAAAACGCTCTGGATCGAAGCGGTTCGGGTTTTCAAAATAACGTGGGTTTAAGTGGTTCGCATAAGGTGATAGGAAGATAACTTTATCTTTGGGAATATGATATGAGCCTATGTCAATGTCTTCATTGGCTTGTCGGTTGTTTAGCGTCCAGACTGGCGGTAACAAGCGCATTGATTCCTTAATGACCATATCAGTATAGTTAAGCTCTCCTAGGTGTTCAAACTGAGCGTCTTGATCGTTTAAAACACTGTCTAACTCGACATGAAGCTTTGCCTGAATATCTGGATGCAGAGCGAGCAAGTAGAATGTCCAACTTAAGGCATTTGATGTTGTTTCATGGCCTGCGGTAAATAGTGTGATTAGTTCATCCATCACGAGCTCGGTTGGCATGCTGCTTCCGTCTTCGTATTTAGCTTCGAGCAGCATTGACATCATATCTGGTTTTTTATCAGCATTTGTTAAGTCAGAGTTCTTTCTTGTTTCTATCATACTGCTAATTGTTTTGTACAATGACTTTTTGGCAGCGACCAAGCGACGGTTTCCTCGGGTGGGAACCCAGTCAGGAAAAACTAAAGCCTGCTGAAACCGTTTGTTAGTTTCCGTTTGAACGATGTGCATTGTTTCACCAATATTATTTGCATTGCTTTGCATATGTTCCATATCTGTATCAAACAGAGTCTTGCTGACGATATACATTGTCAGCTTGAACATATCATCAGCAATATCCCTGTTACCCGCCTTCCAATCTTGCGTCATTCTGCTTGTATAATCGCTCATAGTTTTAGCGTAAGACTCAATTCTACGGAAGTGGAAGCCTGGCTGTACTAATTTCCTTTGAGTCTTATGATTAGCAAGGTCATTGTTTGTTATCAGCCCCTTTCCCAAAACGGTTCCCATGACAGCAACGTCTCGGTCTGACTTTCTAAATTTTTTTGCTTGGCTTACAAGAATTTGGTGGCTTAAGTCACCACTTGTGACAAGCGCCATATTGTTAAAAGGGATGTGGAATTCCACTATGTCCGGGTAGGTAGACATTAAACGGTGGAAGAAGGCCAAGGGGTCTCGAGCAAACTCGTTAAGGCATCCTAGAATCACTTGTCCACGTTCTTGGGGTATTGCTTGGTTTGTTTCTGTATAGGTTATCGCGGCTGATGACATTGTATTCCTCATTTTTATATTTATTAAGGAGGGCTTACTTTGCCATAAAATGACTGGTAGTCACAAAGGCTAGGCTGAGAAACAGCATTCCAAAATTGGGATGCTGCTATCAACATCTTCGATTATTTAGCTCTTGGGGCAGCGCACTAGCAGTACATCACATTCAGCGAGGTTCAAAATCTTATGAGCTGTAGAGCCTAGCAGTACTTCAAACCCGTGGCGACTATGACTACCTGCAACAATGACATCTGCATTTAGGTTATCTGCCTGTTTAAGGATTTGTTGAGCCGGTGGCCCAAAGCACATAATTAGATTATTTGGATCCAGCCCTGCCTCTTCAATGAAGGGGCGAAGGTAGTCTGCACCCGACTGTGCGAGAGCTTCTTGATCTAATGGAGGCGGTATCTGGCCTGGACTGCCTGCCCAGTCAGCCACAATCAGGTCGAGTACAACGTGAACTAAATGAATTTTGGTTGAAGGATTTTGTTCAGCCAGTGCAGATGCTTTGTTGAGCACTTTTTGCGCGTCTTTGCCGCACTCTAAAGCGACGAGTATATTATTATATAGGCTCATTGGTGATTCTCCTTTATTGTAGCTTTAGTCTAGTTTGGCATGAGCGCGTTTGCTATGTAATGACTTACATCAACCAGCAATTATTTTAACTCTATGTCTCCCATGAGTTGAGCAAGCTGCTCACGGCTATTAATATTTAACTTATGATAAATACGATAAAGATGGTTTGATATTGTTGATGGGCTCAGGCCGAGTTGTTTTGCGATTAATTTAAAGCTTAAACCCTTGGTCACGCCTTTTACGACATCTAGCTCCCTTTGGGTTAGCTGGTCGAGTTTATTTCTTTGGCGAACGCCTATTCGGAAGAGATCTCCGAGCTGCTGAGAGCTAAAGATGTAGTTCTGTTTTTCTCTCTGTTGTTCATTCAAAGGGAGTTTTAAGGGAAGGATTTGCTTTTGCGTATTTAATTCCTTACTTCCTTTAAAGCAAAGATCGACTATGTCGAGAAACTCTGTTTCGACCTCATGGTAAATGCCGTGACGGTCGCATATCGCGTAGTACTGCTCCTCTCCCTCCGACCTATCTTCCATGCTTAGCATGCAGGCGTGAGAGGCAGCTTGTATAAGATGAAATAGTACTCGTTGATGTCTTTTCTTTTCGTTATCTGAGAACTTTCTATCTTTGTCAGTGCGGTACACAGAGAGAAGAGTATAGATACCGCTTCTTGAAGCTATGTGTAGTGAACTTAAAATACGTTTTATTCCATGCGGCTCAAAAACCGAGTGATAAATTTCAGAGCGATAAAAGTCACCGTCGCTAATTACATCGGCCATATCTACAGCTTCACCAGCATGAGCAAACAAGCTATTGCTGATTGGATTTATTTTAATGTGTTCTATTAAGGTGTCTGGAAAACTAGTTGGTAGATTAAGTGTTGTGTGTGTGTGAAAAGTGCGCGTACTTAAATGTCCGGTGCTCCAGATCGCAGCGTCGATATCAAGAAATGACTGTAATTCGTTTAGGGCCCACTGGCGATAATACTCAATATCAACACGCTTGGTTGCTCGATATAGGTGACTAATAAATGCTTCGGTTTCACTCATGCCTAGTGGAATCCAGGTAAAGGGCTATTATTGTTAGAATGGTTTTATTTCTTCTATGTCTCAATCTAAGGCCATTAGGCTAATTTTACTATCCTCTTAAGTAAAGAGCTTTGGCAAACTTTGTTTAGTTTATTGATTTGGTAACAAGGCAAGAAAGATGGCAGCTATTAAAAGTGATGTACTTATTGTTGGTGCTGGAATTGCGGGTTTAATTGCGGCGCATGAATGCTTGGAAAAAGGTCTAAGTGTCTCGTTGGTTGATCGAGATATTGAAGGTAATTCCGGTGGCCTGGCAAAGTTGGCGTTTGGTGGTATGGCCTTGGTGGGGACACCACTTCAGGAACGTATGGGCATAAAAGATTCTCCTGAACTTGCCTTAAAAGATTGGCATTCATTCGCTCAGTTCAGTGAACAGGATGAATGGCCTAAACGTTGGGCTGAATACTACGTGCAGAATTCCGCAGAGCGCGTATTTCATTGGCTGTGTGACAAAGGCTTAAAGTTCTTTCCGGCCGTAAACTGGGTAGAACGTGGGCTAAATGGCGATGGTAATAGCGTTCCCCGGTATCACGTAATTTGGGGCACTGGTCACCGCTTGGTTGAATTGTTTCTAGAAAAACTGGCTAAGCATTCTAACCGTGATAGTCTTCAGTTCTTTTATCGACATCGTGTAGTTGAGTTGGTATCTGAAAATGGCCGCGTAGTGGGCTGTCGAAGTGAAAGTGAAGAGACTAAAAAGGTAGTAGAGTTTGAGGCTGAGCATACTATTGCTGCATGTGGCGGGATTAACGGCAGTATCGACAAGGTTAGGGAGCATTGGTACAAACCTTGGGGCTTGCCACCGAAAGAAATCCTAAACGGATCTCACCCTTATGCCGATGGCGCATTGCATGAGCTCGTTTCAAATTTGGGGGGGAGTGTTACGCATCTTGATAAAATGTGGAATTATGCGGCAGGTATTCCGCATCCTCAGCCACAATTTGAAGGCCATGGCTTAAGCTTGATCCCATGTAAATCTGCTTTGTGGCTTGACGCTAAAGGCAATCGTATTGGCCCTGATCCACTCGTTACTGGTTTTGACACAAATGAGTTATGTCGTCGCGTTGCCCAGCTAGAAGAACCTTATACCTGGCAGGTTTTGAACTGGGGTATCGCTGCAAAAGAATTCGCAATCTCCGGTTCGGAGCATAACCCCTCGATTCGAGACAGAAAGTTGCTTAGCTTTTTAAAGGAAATATTGCTAGGAAATCACACGCTAATTGAGAAAATCTCTACTGAAAGTGACCACTTTATCGTTGCACAGAATATGGATGAACTCCTTACCCAGATGAAGGCTCTTGATGATGAAAAAGTTTTGAGCTGTGACAATGTTAAAGCTGCTGTTAGTGATTATGACCAAATGCTATCACGAGGGCCGGCTTTATGGAACGATGACCAGGTTAGGCGTATTCAGCAAGCCAGGGCATGGCGATCCGACAAAGTCAGAACGTGTAAACCTGCCCCCATTGTAAGTGACAAATCCGGTCCGTTAATCGCGATTAAGCTCAGACTCATTTCCAGAAAAAGCCTTGGTGGCATACAGACTAATTTGCAAAGCCAGGTCTTGAGCTCAGAGGGTGCAGCAATTCCAGGCTTGTACGCGATTGGTGAAGCAGCGGGTTTTGGCGGTGGCGGTGCCAGCGGATTTAAGTCTCTAGAGGGCACGTTCTTATCCGGCTGTGTACTGACGGCGCGTAGCGCAATTGACGCAATCAACTAATACTAAGGGCAGATGTAATACATTTTCCCTGTAATAAATTTATATAGAAAAAAGAATCTTAAAGGTGATACATGAAGAAAACAGGCGCTTGGCTAGTTAGGTATGCACTCGAGCAACTTGGGATTTCACATACATTTGGTATACCGGGTGTTCACAATACCGAGATCTATGATGAGTTAAATAAGTCGGCCACCATTCAGCCTATGCTCGTTACTCATGAAGGCTGTGGCGCGTTCATGGCAGATGCTGTTAGTAGAACCAGTGATACGGTTGGTGCAATGCTTATCGTTCCTGCGGCAGGCGCTACGCATGCAGCTAGTGGTATTGGCGAAGCATTTCTTGACGGTATTCCAATGCTGGTGTTGTCGGGTGGTGTGCGGAGCGATTCAGACTTTGAATACCAGCTTCACGATATGGATCAGCATGCGATGCTAGCGCCAATTACCAAGGCAACATTTAAGGTAGCTCACCAGAAAGATATTATTAGAACGCTATATAAAGCCTACGAAATTGCGACGAGTGGCGAACCAGGGCCAGTATTTGTTGAGATACCAGTGAATATACAGCTTTATACGGCGGAGGTTGAACGACAAATAACGTATGCCGAATTTTTAAGTGAAAAGGCGCTTGTCGAGTCTGGTCATTTTGAACAGCAGCTAGATGAAGCGGTCGATATCTTAATTAAGGCTAATAAGCCCGGATTGTTTTTGGGCTGGGGAGCGGTGGACGTTTCTGATGTTGCTACGCAAGTCGCTAGCTTGCTTGGCGCACCGGCATCTACTACCTTGCAAGGCTTAAGCTCCTTTCCGGCAAATGATCCTATGCATACGGGAATGAGTTTTGGGGCTGCAGCAGTGCCTGCCGCAACGAAAGCATTTGAAGATTGCGACGCTTTGCTTGCGGTAGGGACTCGTTTTGGAGAAATTGGTACAGGTAGCTTTGGCGTTACGGTTCCTGAATCTTTGATTCATATTGACATTAACCCTAAAGTTCTCAATACAAACTACCCAGCGAAAGTAGCGATCCAGGGAGATGCAAATGAGGTCTTGCCCGCGTTATTACGTAAGCTCAAAGCTAAAATACATGAGAATAATATCTGTTTTGATGCGCGTTATAAGGAAGTGAGTCAGCTCATCTCAGAGCAAAAGGCTTCGTATAAACAAGAGTGGTATAAGCACGATAGTGGTTCTCGTGTTAATCCAGCTTTATTCTTTGATGCCTTAAGGAAAAGGCTGCCTGATGACGGTTATGTAGTGGTTGATGACGGTAACCATACCTTCTTAACGGCAGAACTTATGCCTATTCATACAGCGAGAACCATGATTTCGCCTACCGACTTCAATTGCATGGGTTATGCTGTCCCTGCGACTATCGGAACAAAGCTTCTTAATCCTGAAAAAGACGTTGTCAGTATTATTGGTGATGGTGCATTTTTGATGACGTGCATGGAAATTACAACGGCAAGCAAGAATGGCTTGGGTGCAATTTTTACCATATTTAATGATGGCGAGTTATCCCAAATATCACAAGCTCAAGAGGTGCCGTATAACAGGAAAACTTGTTCGGTTCTTGCGGATACGAGAATGCAGGGTGTAGCGATGGCTACTGGCGCAGCTTATGTCCGGATCGATGAGAATTCCGATATAGATGAAATGTTGGATGAAGCTTGGAGAATCAGCAAAGCGGGTCAGCCAGTCGTGTTAGATGTAAATATTGATTACAGTAAACAGACCCGATTTACGAAGGGTATTGTGGGAACAAACCTTAAGCGTTTGCCCCTCAACATGAAGGTCAGAATGATTAGTCGGGCTTTAGTAAGGAAAGTGACCTGCTAGCTATTTATTCACGACGTTTGCTAGCTTCTCTGAAACGTCGCTAAGCTTTGTCGTCATTGTGCTCAGGTTTTGAATTGACTCCAGTAGGTGTATAACAGCGTAAGCGTTATTGTTATTTACCTCGCCAACATTCTGCGAGGCAGCACTGACTTGTGTCATGTTGTCTTGCAGTTTATTGATTACCTTGGATACTTTTTCAATTTGTTCTGAAACTTCAATAACCGAGGCCGATGTATTCTCCAGTACTGCTTCTGAGTGAAGTACTATCTCGACGCCCTTATCAACGTCTACTGACCCTTGTTTTATTACATCGGTAATTTCTTGGGCAGACTCATCACAGCGAATTGATAAGCTTCTGATTTCGTCAGCAACGACGGCAAAGCCACGCCCCCTGTCACCAGCACGTGCAGCTTCGATTGTTGCGTTTAATGCAAGTAAGTTCGTTTGGCTAACGATACCGGAAATGACCTGAATAACATCTTCAATTTTTGAGAAGCTTTGTTTGATCTTATCCATGCTTTCTGTTGTTTTCTTCATGGAGTCTGCGGTAGATGTGACATTTGCTTGTGTAGTTCTTGTCACAGTTTCAATTTCTCTCACAAGAGAAGATGTCTCGCTAAGCGTTGTTTGCGTTTCGCTAACTGTTGCATCAATCTGCTCAGAAGCCTCGAGTTGAGAATGTGCGCCGTTTTCAATTGACTGGCTATCACTGTTCATTTTTTTGATGTTTTCTAGCAAGGATCTTGATGAGGTGGATAGGGTATGGCATGTCGACTTGGCTTCATTCAGAATCTCTCCTAAGCGCTGTGAGTTCTTTTCGGCCGAAATTACCAGACTACTTGTCTCTTCATTTGCTTGGATTGCTTCAGCTAGTGATTCTTGCCTTATGCGAAAAGCATAGCTCTGGCCAAGCCATATAATGATCATTGGCAATAAGTAGCCGGAATAGGTGTCTATAAGCTTCTGGCTTTCACTGAAAGGATAGTTGTTCCATACCACACCGCTGCGATCGAAGTACACCAATAAGCCAATGCTAGTGAATGAGGTGCAAAACCAAAATAGTCCAGACTTTCTGTTGGCTAATAGATAGGCAATACAAACCAGGGTCGGAATCCAAAATATATGTGAAGAATGTAAGCCGCCAAGGCTGTAGATCATATTGAAGCCATGAGGGAAGGCCCCAACCATTAGCATGTTAGCAACTACGTTTGGAGAGCACTTGAGTCTCACAAGGGTGCTTGAAATAAGCGACATGAGAAGCCCAATCGAAGATGATACTACAAGCGCGGTATAGTCGGCCTTAGTCCATTTAATAATGCTGTAAATCATTACCAGGTTGGTAAAGAACTGGAAGTAAAGTAATAAGCGATAGCGAACCTGAAGCTCTTTGCTTATTGAGTGGGGCTTAGGCCAAAAGAACTGGATGTAATGTTTCAACGGGTCAAGCATGTATTTTGCAATCCAAGGCGGTTAAAGGTACTAATAATAATACTATAGACCTAAAACAGTAGTAAGTCACCTTGGCCAACGCTCGCGTTTGGACGAACGAAAAATAATGAAAAAAATATTGGACAGTTAGTATTTAACTGCACATAATACTGATTATGTATACAGTATAAATTACTGGTCGTAATATTTAGTTATGGCCTGCAAAGAGTTATTAGTTAGGGGATATTTAAATGGAAGACAACAAAAAGAAAGCTTTAGGTGCTGCACTTTCTCAGATAGAGCGTCAGTTTGGTAAGGGTGCAATAATGAAGATGGGCGACCAGCCCAGAGAGGCGATCCCCTCTGTATCAACTGGCTCTCTAGGCCTGGATATTGCTTTGGGAATTGGTGGTCTTCCTTATGGTCGTATTGTTGAAATTTATGGCCCCGAAAGTTCTGGTAAAACAACACTTACATTGCAGGTTATTGCAGAGGCGCAAAAGCAAGGTAAAACCTGTGCGTTTGTTGATGCTGAACATGCTTTGGATCCAATTTACGCAGAGAAGTTAGGCGTCAACGTTGATGAGCTTTTGGTTTCTCAGCCAGATACCGGAGAGCAGGCATTAGAGATCGCCGATATGCTTGTACGCTCAGGTGCTGTTGATGTATTAATTATTGACTCAGTTGCTGCCTTAACGCCAAAAGCTGAAATCGAAGGGGATATGGGTGATAGTCATATGGGCTTGCAGGCGAGACTTATGTCGCAGGCACTTCGTAAGATTACGGGTAATATTAAAAATGCTAATTGCTTGTGTATTTTCATCAACCAAATTCGTATGAAGATCGGCGTAATGTTTGGCAACCCTGAGACAACAACCGGTGGTAACGCCTTAAAATTCTATTCATCGGTACGTTTGGATATTCGTCGTACCGGCGCGGTAAAACAGGGCGACGAAATTATTGGTAACGAAACGCGAGTTAAGGTTGTAAAAAACAAGGTTTCACCACCATTCAAACAGGCAGAGTTCCAGATCCTTTACGGCAAGGGTATATACCGCATGGGGGAAATCATAGATCTCGGTGTTAAGGAAGGCTTGGTAGATAAGGCTGGCGCATGGTACAGCTACAACGGCGACAAGATCGGGCAGGGTAAGGCTAATGCTGCCAACTTCTTGAAAGAGAACCCCGAAATCGCTGAAGATATTGAGGGCAAGGTTCGAGAAAAATATATGCCTAAGATTGAGCCTGCAGAAGGGGGTGACGCACCTGAACTGGCTTTGGAGCTGTAACTTATTTATATTTTGTGGCTAAATTTACGAAGATAATTTTACTAAGAGTAAAGTTATCTTCGTTATTTAATACAAGTAGTAAGTGATAAGATTGTTTGAGGGGGGGAATGGCAAGCCTTTAAATCAGCTTCAAACGATATACCTTGCGCTCCCTCTCTTGCTATTCATTAATTTTTTATCTACCCTGATCGCTTGTTTGGTCTGTTAAGCTATCAACGGCATCAACGGCATCAACGGCTTCATTACTATTCAAGTTTGCTTGCGTATTATCAATAACTGCTTGAGTGCTTTCAGGAGTGGTATTAACATTATTTTGTTGTTCTTCGAGAGTCGTGCTATCTGAAGCAACTTCAATGGCATCAAAGCTGTCTTCATCCTTACGTAAAGAGATATCGGTAGCGCTGCTGTCCACTTCTAAGCCTTCCAGAGGTTTATGTCCGGCGGGCAGAGCAGGTGCTTCGAGCGTTTCAATCACAAGCGGCTCGGATCGAGGCGCAGCGAAAGTTTGGATCTGGGAAGCGGGAAGCTCAGGTTTTTGTACAGGGGCCTTTTTCAGCTCTTTTATAAGATCGATTATAACTTCTGACTGGTTAAATAGTTTTTCAGGCTCAATGTCTTGACCTGATGTAGCTAAGTGAATGTTATTGAGAAGTTCCATTACTTTAAGAACGTGCTTTTCAGCTTCTTCTGGTTTCATTTTTACCGTGCGTTCGGCTTCAATCGCAACGAAGTAAGCTTTTTTAGTCGCCAAAAGAGCATCAATGCCTGCAGCTTTTACCCCCTCTCTATCTCTATAATTCTTCTCAATAAAGCTTGTTGAGGCTTCAAGTTTAGCTTCTGCTTTTTCATAGCTCAATTCGGCGTACTCATCTGCGTCGATGTCCGAGGCACGCTCGAAAAACGAAACAGCTTCATTAAGATGTGTTACTTTTAGTGTCGATATTTCGGTATCAGCCATGTCTTCAAGAAGGTCTACTTCACTCTTTTTAGCATCAGCAACGTTGCCCTGTTCAATTTCTTGAATGATGTCATTTAGCGACTCCATGACATCTTGATATTGGTCGGGTACAAGAGCTGGGGCGTTGAGACTTTCTAGAATGTCGAGATTTTTTAAGGACTCCCTTAGATTTCCTTCAACTTTCTTTTTATTCTCGTAAGCGTTTTCTATATATTTTTGTGCAGCGATCGCGGACATTAAAGAGGCATTTTTTATATCGCTGGGAGGGGCTGTTAGGTACTCGCGTGCTAATGCAATGCTCTCTTCTGCTTGCCTAAGATGTAATGGAGAGAAGAATTCTACGCCTTTTTTCTTCGCAACTAGCAGTTTTTCTTCTGCTTCGTCAATTGCTTGTTCTGGTGTGAAAGTTGACTGTGAAGCTGCTTGGGCAGATTTTTGTTGAACGCTTTCTGATATAGCTACTTGGTTACTGGCACAAGCTGATAGTAGTACTGTTAAACTAGAGGCTAGTATAATTTTTTTCGAAATGCTTAGCTTTGTCATTCTATGAAGTCCCTTAGTAATATTAGTAGCAGTATAGTGCAGAAAATATCCGCAAAGAATTATATCGCTTAATTAGTATTGTGAAAATGGCAACTGATTAATTGGGCCGTAACCATTACCGACCTGTAAACCGTCAGCATTTTGGATACAAGATTCGGTAAATGATATACCTTCTTTAACAGCTATGAATAAGTCTGGCTGTTTAGCCAAGTTTGCAGCGATTGCTGAAGATAGTGTGCATCCGGTTCCATGAGTATTATTTGTTGCAATGCGTTTGTGCGAGAATGAATTCATTGCCTTATTGGTCTGCAGGTAGTCGGTAACGATTTCGCCATTTACATGACCTCCTTTAAGTAGAACGCTACATGCAAATAACTCAGATAATAATAAGGCCTTATTCTGAGTGCATAAATTTTCAGTGTCTTTTCCTTTAAATTGGAGCAGGTAGTTTGCTTCCATAAGGTTGGGTGTTATTAGAGTGGCCAAAGGAAACAAGTTCTCAACCAGGGCTGTTCTTGCGGCTTCTTCTAGAAGCATTACGCCTGAACTGGAAGTAAGGACTGGGTCGATTACTATAGGTGTACTTGTGTTGTTGGAAAGGCATTCTACGACCTCGTTAATAATTTCACTTGAATACAGCATTCCTATCTTTATAGCTTTAAAGTTTATGTCGCTGATGACTGTCTGTAGCTGATCCTTCACAACTTTCGCTGGTAGTGGATAGGTGGCCTTAACTCCCTTTGAGTTTTGAGCTGTGACATTGGTGATGACTGATGCTCCATAGACATTTAAGGCAGTAAATGTTTTGATATCTGCTTGTATGCCTGCACCGCCTGAAGAGTCAGAGCCGGCAATTGTTAGTACATTTGGTGTATACTTCATATAAAGAAGGTCACTTGTAGTTTTGTTCCATGTTGTGTTGCTTAGGTTGAACAACATTTAGATGTTACCAAAGTTTATTATGCCCTACCTTTTCCTTTCCTTGCTTCTTTTATTTACCCTTACTACGAATGCCGGCGTAACGGCAGAAGATATTTTAGGTGAATACTGGAAAGACCCCTTGTTTGGTCAGGCTGCGACTGATCGTACCGTCGAGCTTGAAGTGCTTGTTGGTAGGGTGTGGCCGCAATCTGTCAATATTAGTTCTGGTTCAAAGGTCAGAGTACTTGTTAAAAATCGTACTAACGAGCCTCATTTGCTCGTTTTTACAAAGGACCTGAAAGCTTTATACCAGTCAGAAGCGTACAAGATGTTTGTTCTTGACGAACTCTATCACTCTAAGAAAAAGGCGCAGCAGGGTTCAGGGCATTCGCACTCCGGGAATAGTGTAGGGGATGCAGAATCTATTGTTAAACCGCTATCTCAGAACCCTTCAGTGTTTGTTGTAGGTGGCGATAGAAAAGAAGTGTTAATTGAGTTTGAGGGAACTGGTATTGCAAACTACTCATGCATGATAGAGTCCCACCGAAATAATGAAACAGTAGGAAGTATAGTCATTGAATAATAAGTTTGAGTCTCTAAGCGTCAAAGCGGTCGATTGGCAAGATGGTGCGCTGGTTCTATTGGATCAGAGAAATCTACCTTTGTCTGAAGATTATATGAGTTGTCATGATGTTGAACAGGTTTATACGGCAATCAAGACGATGGTTGTACGTGGAGCGCCTGCAATTGGTATTTGTGCGGCTTACGGTGTTGTTTTGAGCGCAAAAAAGCACTTAATGAATGGAGTCGATTTTTATGAACGTATTAACAAGGATATTGAATTCCTGAGTCAAGCTAGGCCTACCGCGGTAAATTTAGCATGGGCTCTGAAAGTTATGCAGGAAGAGCTCCTAGCGCAGAAAGAGCAGGATTTTAGTTTAGAAAAGCTGCTTCTCCGCGCCCAGGAAATTCATCAAGAGGATATTGCTAACAACTTTAAAATGGGTGATTTAGCCTGTTCCGTGTTTAAACGCTTCCATGAAAAACCGTTCTCTGTCATGACTCATTGTAATGCCGGAGGCTTGGCTACAGGTGGCTATGGAACGGCTTTAGGGGTTATACGCTCAGCCTGGAGTGATGGCTTAATCACTGAAGTCTTTGCAGATGAAACGCGCCCTTGGATGCAAGGTACCCGATTAACTGTTTGGGAGCTCATGAGAGATGATATCCCGGTTACCTTAAATGCGGACTCGGCGGCCTCGTGGGTGATCCAAAACAAATCGGTTGAATGGATTATCGTTGGTGCAGACAGGATTGCAGCTAACGGAGATGTTGTAAACAAGATTGGCACCTACTCTTTGGCGATTCAGGCAAGGTACCATGGCGCAAAGGTAATGGTCGTTGCGCCTAGCAGTACGGTTGATATGGCATCGAAAAACGGTGCGTCTATAGAGATTGAAATGCGTGATTCCGATGAGCTTAAGTGTTTCAGTGGACAACAAGTTTCAGAGGCTAACGTACAGGCACTTAATCCGGTCTTCGATGTGACGCCCGCGAGCTTGGTCGATTATATCGTTACAGAGCGAGGCGTCATTGCTGGGCCGACCTTAGATAAGATGACCGATAAATTCTCGCTTTAATATGAAATGTTTCAGGAAAGGTGTTTAAAGATGTCTAATGAGCTATCCCTTGGCCATGTAGAGTCAGAAGTTGTTGCTTGGCTGGAGCGAGTGGTAATCGGCCTTAACTTGTGTCCGTTTGCTCGCAAACCCTACGAAGACGAACGTGTCCGAATCGCGATCGACACTGGGAGCTCTTATGACTCAATACTTGAACGCTTGTTGGCAGAGTTAAGGTTTCTAGATAATGATAGTAATCTGGCTATTGAAACGACTCTGCTTGTTATCCCAAATGGCTTGAGTGACTTTTATTCTTACTTAGCATGCCTGTCGGATGCGAATTCAATTTTGGTTTCAGAAGGTTACGAAGGTGTATTTCAGTTGGCAAGTTTTCACCCGGATTACCAGTTTGAAGGTACCGAACCGGATGATAAATCGAACTTAACAAATCGCGCTCCCTATCCGGTTTTTCACATAATTAGAGAGCAATCTTTGGAGTATGCGCTAGAAAGTTATGATAACCCTGAAAAAATTCCAGAGCGTAATGTTGAGCTAATGCAGTCAATGGAGGGGGAGCGGTTAAAAGCTTTATTTCCGTGGCTGAGTATTTAGTCGTCTAGGAGAACGAAAGCTGCGCACTACCTTTTGATTTCGCAAGCAGTAGCTTTTTGCTTGCTCTCTTCCAGGCAGAATTAAAGTCTTCATTAGGCAAAATATGTACAACTCCGACGCTGATGCTCGAATTTAGCCACTTTCCATCGCTTGACTTTATTTTGATGGCTTCGAAATCTCGCATTAACCTTTCAACGTAGAGCCTGGCTTGGGGGAGTGAGCAGTTGGATAGAAGTATAGTAAACTTCCCACCACCGACTCTTCCTGCCAGCCCTCTTCTATAGGCGAAGCTATTTTCCTTATCGATCAGCTTTGCGGCTAGGTTATCTCGACGTACTTTTGTTTGGAGCAATTGACCAAACTCGCTAAGCAATAGGTCGCCTGCGTGAAGGCCGTGCGCCTCATTAAACTTCTGAAAGTTGTCAATATCAATATCGATCCAAACAAGGTCGTTCTCGCTAGTTTTAATTGTATGTTCAATTTGAGTGTAGAGGGTTTGACGACTAAAAACCCCTGTTAACTGGTCTTGAGTTGACTCACCCAGATAATTTTCGTCGTCTCTTGCCAGCTTACGGTTTTCTTGTTTCAGGTTTGCGTATTTATAGCCAAGCAAGATGGCTAGCAGCAGTTGCTCGGTCACTGAACCTGCAATGAAAATATTGAGGGTGTCTAGTGATGGGGGGGTGTATCCAAGCCACATCCATACCCATAGGGTGCCCGTAATAAGGTGAGTGGTCCAGGCAAGAAGAAACAACTTCGCCATCGGGGGGTGACGCTTTAGTGCACCGATAGCACAGACAAGTATGATAATTGGAATGACTAGACCTATCGTTTCTACACACATGTAGGCAAGTTGGTCAGACATAAACCCTAGTAGAAATATGGTCGAAAAAGTTGCAGCCAATAACAGGCGTAATAATATATCGAGCTTGGGGATTGTTGTCTTAGTTTCAAGTAGCTCGCGAACGAATACTGTTGCAGAAAACGCAAGCAAGCAAGCGGTCAGGTTGGTGAAGCTACCCTCTCCACCCCAATCGGGAAACGCCAGGCGGTTGTACCCGGTCATGGCAATCATATATAGCGACATACATAAAACGTAAGAGGCGTAATAAGTATAAACTCTTTCTCCAGCAGAGATGCCAATTACCATGTTGTAGACAAAAGCAAGAATCATCAGTCCAAAACACAAGCCATACACAAGATTTCTACTAGCAAGAAGAGAAAGTTGTGAGTCGTGGTCTCGGATGTTTATGCTGAAATTTAAGACTTGTGAACTCTTGATTTTAAGGAAGGCTAGGCGATGTTCGCGCGGTTTTTCGATAACGAAGGTAAGAAAGGTGGCTGGGAAACTGGCATTGTCACTAGCGTGCCTACCAGCAGCGTGCTTCCAGGTCCAGAGACCGTTTTCATAGATTGCCAATTCGCCATCTAATCCGACATTGGGTGCAAGCTCAATCCAAATTCGATCCGAATCGACAATTCGGGGAAGTTCAATTTTAACCCACATCGTCGCACCGTCAGATGCTTTCCAGTAATCCTCTTCTAAGGCATTTAATTTTGTATAGCCATTCGGGAGAGGTGTCCAGGTGTTATTTGGCGTACCAACGATATCTTCGAGAGAGGCGGAGCTGTTACTATCGAATAGCTGCCAGTAGCGAATGTTTTCTTGCTGCATAAGCTCAGCGTTAGCAAGAAAAGGTGCAGAGGCAAAGAGAATAAGAAGTAAATAGCTTAGGTAATGCATTGGCTTTATGGATGCATGGTTTAACTGGTTTTCCAGTCGATAATATTAAGTTCGCAAGGACACTCATCTTACCACCTTTCAAGAGCTTCGCGTAGCATGTAGAGCCTAAAATAGACTACAAATACATCAGATTTGATAAAGAGTTTGAGAAAAGAGAGATAAAAGTTGGACAGAATGTCGATTGGCTGCTACCACTTTAAATTATATAGCGAATTTTGATGTGCTAAATATTAGTAAGTTTAGGTTTTCATGGGATTTTTTTGCACAGAGGGTTTTATGGATAAAAATGAATATTTGGTCGCTAGGGTTGGTCATATCAGATTGGCGGTTTATTGTCGCGATGTTGAGAATGTTTTTTCTGGAAACTACAGCTTGGTAAAGCTGTTTTATCAGGGCGACTTTTTTCGGGGCATGACTACTATAAATGGACAGATCATGCAGGTTCTTGATTTGCGTCGTCGTATTGGGATGGAGCAGTGTCTTAAGGGAGAACAGTTAACATTGGTTAGCTTTAATACCGGGGGCTCAAACAGTATCGCTGTAGTAGTTGACGAAATTTTAGGAATGCAAAGAATTGAGTCTGACTCAATTATAACAAATGAAAAATACTTCGATAGCCGTGCCAATAATATTGGCTTGTTGTTTCCAACTGTCGCTTTAATGCCGAGCAAGTGTGGTGTTAGTAAAGAGTTGATACACATCCTCGACTCAACGTACCTTGATAAGACGGAACCCATTATTGAAGAGGCTGGAGAGCTCGAGCTTTTTTAAGGATTTTACCTTTTGCAAATGGAAAAGCTGGTGTTTGCTGCTAATGTTATATGCAACCTTCCATTTAATTTGACGATAAAGTAAAACAAAAAACATGCGACAAAGTGACCTGATTGACATCTTGCTGGTTTCATCCGATTTTATTTTTTTAAGTACCGATAAACACGGTAAGATTACTACTGTTACCCCTGCGTGTAGAGATGTTATCAAAAAGCAAGAGGGTGAGGTTGAAGGTAAGATGCTCGACGAAATTGTACCTGAGCTGGCATTTTACCCCCAAGCTGAGTTTGAAATTGTTCAACCTCGGGGCGGCCTCGAATTAATGCTTGATGATGAAGACTGTGATCAGGGTTGTGAATATATGGAGTTTCTTGCATCCCAAACGCAAGACGATGGCCGCTTCGAAATAGAGACAACGATTGAAGGTCAGCAAGCTTGGTTGTCGATGGTGACAAACAAAGTGCTTGTTGATGACGAAATCATTTTTACCGTGATGATCCGGGATATTACTCGACGAAAGCTTGATGAAAAGGAGATCCTAGATCTCAATCAAAACCTCGAAGCTCGCGTAGAATCGAGAACGGAACAAATTAAAAATGTAGTGATGTCATGTAGTAGTGAACTTAGTCAGGTTAACGAAACCTACCAGGCCATGAAAGAACAGCAAATGGGCATAATGGAAAATGTTGAAAAAGCAGTTCTTGAAGGTGCTGAAGGCTTGAGTGAGGTCCAGCAAGGACAGATCCGTGAAGCGATTAGTGGTGAGCTTGTTAAGTGTATGAACCTCTACTCTGAAGATCAGATTACCGATCAGAAGTTTATGTTGACGATGATGTCATTAAATGAACTCTTTGGTAGTTTATCTCCCGAGGATCAAAACTTACGCCCCGACCAGTTATCTGGAACTAACCAAGATGAAGTTGATGACCTACTAAGTTCCTTGGGTATTTAGTCGCAATACCCTCTTATCTTTCTGATAAAGGGGGAGCTCTTCTTGCTTCCCCTAAGTTCTTGACTCTTGCCATATTTTTTGACAGATTGACCTTATCCGGACCAGTCTGAGCTCTCATGTCTCCCAACTTAAGTATTCCTATAGCGCTTGTCGATGCTTTCTTTTTTGCTGCTAAGCGAAGAAATATTAATTTGCACTCGATTTTTGCGAGTGTTGATCTCGATTATGACAAGTTTCAGTTGGATATGGGAAAAGACCCATTACAGCGTATTGATTTGAACTATGTAGACCCTTTGCTCCACTCACTTTGGTCTGAGTTGGGCGATGAAGCAAGTGGCTTCGTCGAAAAGCCACTTAAAATCGGCACGTTTAGCATGATGTGCCACGCTATAATTACTGCAACTAGCTTGCGGCATGCCTTGCTTAGAGCGAGTAAGTTTATAGGTCTGTTTGGCGATGAACTATCGATTAACTTGCTTGAACTAGAAGGCGAAGCGCATCTGGAAATCAAGTTTTCGAATGACTTGGGCTTTGATGAGGTATTTCTAATTACTTCGCTCTATATAATCTGGATTCGTCTGTCGTGTTGGTTGATTGAAAGGCCGATACTACTTGAGCGAATTGAGTTTACTTTCGCAAGGCCTCTATTCCATGAAGAGTACAAGTTAATGTTTCCTTGCCGAGTTGCTTTCTCTCAGGGGCAAAACCGGGTTGTGTTCAACAGCAAGTATTTAGATCTACCGGTTGTTCAGAATGATAGTACCTTAGCGCCATTTTTGAAAAATGCGCCGGCATCGCTACTAAAACAATTTCGTTCAGATGACAGTGTTACTGCGCAGATAAAAAGAATTCTATTGAGTCGTATGGGTGGCAGCTTGGAGATCGAGAATCTTAGCTTTGATCTTGTAGCCAGTGAGTTACATTTAACTACCCACACCGCTCGGCGACGCCTTAAAGATGAGGGTAGTTCATTTAAAGAAATAAAAGACAGTATTCGTCGGGATCAGGCTTTGGTGTTGCTGGCCAAGGCAAACCTGAGTATTAATGACGTTGCTTTGCAGCTCGGCTTTTCAGAAGCAGCAGCATTCAATCGCGCCTTCAAAAAGTGGACAGGGCAAACGCCTGGCGCCTGCCGTGAGCAGCATCGATAGCTGGCTTTCTGGGCTAAGTTTGTCTGGCTGTGCTACTGCGGGTAGAACGGTGGCAAAGAAGCATTGTCTTTGCCTTTCAGGCCGGGTGCTGTTTTAGTGTATTTTTTTAATGCTTCAAGTAAGGCTTGCTGGTCATAGGTCTGAGTTGCATTTTTACTGTAACGATCGTTCTCGAATGCTAATAGTTCGGCAGCAAGCGACTCATCTAAAGCTTTCAGCGAACGCAAGGTAATGGGGGCTGACTTAACGGTGTTTTGTTTTCGCTGGCTCTCGATCCAAGCTAGTACAAGCTTCGGTATGTCACTCGACCCCTTTCTAATTGCTTCAATTAATTGTTTGTAGCTGAGTTCTGAAGTAGTAGAGTCGGGAGCTTGTATCGAGATTAGTTTATTTAAGTCTTGCTTTACTTGCTTCAGTCGTAGAAGTAGGAACAAACTCGTTAGAAGCCAACCAAAGGCGAGTAGTGCGATTATCGCTAGCAAGGCATGCTGATTGCTCTCATTGTGCTTAGGCTCTGTATTTTTAGCTGTGCTTTCTATCTCGGACTCTTGGTTGGGTGTTGCTTTTCCATCATCAGTTAAGTCGATGCTGGAGGGCTGCTCATTCTTTTGAGTTTGGTTTACAGCGCCCGGTTTGATGATGATTGTTCGCTCCGGGAGTGTAGCAATACGCTCAACATCGTTGACTGTATCCCACCAAGGTATGCGTATTTCCGGTAGCGTAATTTCGCCTTGTTTGATGGCAATATATGTTGTTGCGTCCTTTCGTATGGCATATGAGCCGCCTTCGTGAGCTTGTGATTCAACAGACGGTTTATCGGGGTATGACTTAACCCGTTCATTTGATACCGCGGGTATTGGGGGAAGGGCTGACCCAAGTAAACCTAAAGCAGAGGTGGTGATTTCATGCGTAAATGCATCACCGATTGATAGTTCGAGCTGCTCATCTTGCCATTTTTCACTTAAATGCAGGCTCTTTGCTGGTAACCAGTGTTGACCAGTAAAATTGGGGTTCGGCTGTGCTATATTCACTTGAACAGCATCCGATATTTCCGAGACACGTATGCGTCTACGTTGATAGCTGTCGATAAGCACACCGTTGAAGGCTAAACCATCGATATAGAGAGCACCACTTTTTTGAGGATAGATTAGGTACTTTCGTTCAATGACCTCATAGCGTTGGTTATAAGCCATACGATAGTATTTATTTTCCTCGCCAAAAGGTTCAATGATGGCATTGCTTGTGGCGGGCTCACTTAAATTTCCGCTACTAAGCCTTCCTAAGGAAAATAAGCGAACGGTATATTGGATTTGTTCCTGAACGTAAACATCTGATTTGTCTGTTTCAACTTCAATAAAAACAGGGGGAGGGTTGTCCGCGTCGATGGGTGCTTTACCCTCCACAACCTCTATAACAATAGCTTCAGATTTGGCTCCTTGTAGTATTGCCTGAGGAATAGTTAGTGTACCGGCCTGCTTTGGGCTAAGCGTATAGTTCCATGTAACTTCGGTTGTTGTATCGCCATTAATGGAGCGCATACTATAATTCTGCTGGCGATCAAGGATCTCAAAGCTATCTTCAAGCCCTTTAATTGTTGGCGCTTCAATCTGGTTTCGCCCAAAGCTCATTAAGCCGCCCAGGCTAAAGTCGATATCCACATTCCCCTGAAGCTTAAGGTTGAAGCTCTCATTGAGATATACTTTATTCCTGTCAACACTGGCACTAAGGGATGTGTTGGCAAGGCTAAGCTGACTAAGTAGGCAAAGTGTTAGTAAGCTAAGCAGCTTACTAAGCATATTGTGATGTTTGTGTGGATAGCCTTTATTTAATTTTGGCTTATCGTTCACCATATTGGCTCACCTTCATTTATTACTGCTGACCCGCCTTTGCGTCGGCGGTCATAAGATTGTTGCTCGAATTTTCTGCGAAGAAGGCCTGATGGGTCGTCAGGCACTCTGCGCATCCATTGCTCATAAGATTGTTTTTCTTCTTCGTTTAGCGCTTGCAAAGAAGATGTAATAGGGTTTTCTTCATTACTGTCTGTTTCATCTTGTTCTGGTTTTGCTTCTCGTTTTTGCGCATCCTGCTCTTCAGTCGTTTGTTCAGTTTGCTCACCTTGAGACTGCTCTTTTTCGTCTTCTGAGCTACCTGACTGTTGATCCTGTGATTTTTCTCGGTTTTGTTGTTTGCCACCATCTTGGCTTTCAGAATTATCGGGCTTACCCTGATCCTGGTTCTCCTGGTTCTCCTGGTTCTCCTGGTTCTCCTGGTTCTCCTGGTTCTCCTGGTTCTCCTG
>NZ_LWFZ01001279.1:0-696 GCF_001635225.1 Oleiphilus sp. HI0086 | reverse complement strand
GGGGTAAAAACGGGATCCTTAGTGCACCTCCTAGCACGTTAAAATCTTATTCTAATCCTAAAAATGGTGAAATCAACTTAGCAGTGCTAGGTCTGTCTTCATGTATTATTTTTCCATAATGCTTTTTTAGCATCGATTCTGATGTGTGCCCCATAATTTCAGCAACAATACCAAGTGGTACATACTTTGTTATTAGCATCGATGCGAAAGTATGTCGACACTGATTTGGGCCTCTATGCCGCACGTTAGCTTCTCTCAACAAGGTTTCATAAGCTGTTCCTACTGACCGCTTGCTAAAAAGCTGCTCGTCTGTTTGTGATTTGAAGTTCTTGAAAATAGGTCGGATTTTATAGGATGTCGAATGTGTGTTGCTTCTGTTCTTTACACTGATTTCAATCGGTTTGTTCGTATATGAATATCTATGCTGCTTCAATAAAGTATCGATAGCAGGCCTTAACAATTGAAAAGAGCGTGTTCTTGAGGCTTCCTTAGGCACTTTGAATTCGTCACTTACATAAGCACGTTTAATATTTACTGTGTATGTGTTGAAGTCGATATCTTCCCACGCTAATGCGATTACTTCCGAAAGAGAGAGTCCTGTCCAGCACGTAAAGATGAACATGTTTATTATTTCTGGTCGACTGTAGTCACGTCTTTCTAGTTCAATTATTTTTTCCAGTTCTTTTATTGTATATG
>NZ_LWFZ01001278.1:0-834 GCF_001635225.1 Oleiphilus sp. HI0086 | reverse complement strand
ATCCAGTTTCTTTTGCTTGATTTCTGCTAGTTCATTCTCCAGCACGAGCACCTCTTCCAGCTTTGTGGAGATCATTTTAAAATGAGCCTCCTTAGCAGCAAGAACATCAGTCGTTATTACCCAGCCTTGTTTTTGAGGCTCTACAAATTCCTTCGAAAAGAATGCTGTCTTTCTACCATCATTACCAAGCGCTGCTGTAAGAAAGCCAAATCCGTTAGCTTCAAGCTTTTCAGCGACATTATCCGTAGCTGAGTTATTTCCGGAAACTACTCCTACGGTCTGCCCTTCACTTACTGCATTAGCAATAATATTTAGAATGGTTTGTGTCTTACCTGTTCCTGGAGGGCCTTCAATCACACTAATCTGGTTTGTCAGTGCATTTTCAACAGCACTTTTCTGCGAAGGATTAAGCCCAAAGGGAAACAATACCTTCTTGGGTAATTCGAACCGTTGCCCAAGCTCACCAGCCAGGTACTTAGCCAGTGCAGATTCAGTTTCGACACCGCCTAAATTTTTGTAGTAGTTTTCGAGATACTGATTAGGCTCTTTACCCTCTTCCTTTATTTCGAAACAACGAGATAGCCTTTTGAGATATTCGAAACGTTTGTTCACTCGTTCATCTGATCTTTTGTCCTTTATGAAACTGACGTCACGCCTCAGCGCCACTACATTGGCGCCTTTTTCTGGAACAAATCGATACCACTCCCCAGCCTGCTGTGCTGAAACGAATTTTCGTGGCCTGGCACCCTTTATCGATACGAGTTTGTAAGAAACATCGAACTCTTTAAGGATTCTTTCATAGGCAAGGTTCTTATTCTTCTTTGCATACTTATA
>NZ_LWFZ01001277.1:0-769 GCF_001635225.1 Oleiphilus sp. HI0086 | reverse complement strand
TATATGAAGTCGGTATTCCTATGTATTTTGGCTCTCTCGTAGCCGGCTGCGTACTTGGCGTCACAGGTTATTTCGGCATAGACGCCATTTGGAAACGCGCAACCCTTAGAAAGTGGCACCACCGAGTCGCTGCCAGAAAAGCGAGAAAAGATAACAAGTCCGTTTAAACTGAAGCCTGCTCTGCAGCACTCCAGGGCTTCAACACACCTTCTTCCATGATTAATACTCTGTCCATCTTGTGCGCTAATTGCGTATCATGCGTTACGACAACGAAGCCTGTATCCAGCTCACGCTGCAAGGTCAGCATCACATCTTGGATCTTTCGTGCTGTGGTTTCATCCAAATTTCCCGTCGGCTCATCCATCAATACGCACTTTGGCTGATTGACCAGCGCACGAGCAATGGCAACTCGCTGACGCTCTCCTCCCGACAACTCAGAAGGCTTATGTTTAGCGCGTGCTGACAAGCCCACTAAGTCAAGCAATTCAAGCGCTCGCGCTTCTGCCAAACGCCGTTTCTGGCCAGCAATGAATAAAGGCATAGCAATATTCTCTACCGCCGTAAACTCCGCTAACAAGTGATGAAACTGATAAACAAAGCCCAGATTCTGATTTCTCAACTCTGTTAGGCGCGCCTCTGAGCACTGACTCAAGTCGCTACCACAAAGCCTTACAAGACCTTCGCTCGCTTTATCCAAACCACCCAATATATTCAACAAAGTCGTTTTACCAGAGCCGGAAGCGCCCAATACGCTGACCGACTCCCCCTT
>NZ_LWFZ01001276.1:0-737 GCF_001635225.1 Oleiphilus sp. HI0086 | reverse complement strand
TGCTAGCGAATCCTACTTGCGTAAGTACGGGAAACTCCAGAGCCTTGAGGATATTACGGGACATCGATTTCTTAATTTTTGCCAGAATATGAATAATATTCCGAGTATTAAGTGGTTAAATGAAATGGTCCCGAAGGAACAGATTAGCTTTAGTGCCAGCGACTACCATATATTAATGGATGCTGCGGAAAATGGTTTGGGTATCGTGGCGATGGATTGTCGAATTGCCGAACTTAAAACTGACCTGCAGCTACTTCTGCCAGCACCTAGTGCATGGCGTTCAACTATATGGTTAGTGACGCATCGTGATGTCCACTTTAGCCCGAAAGTTCAAGCCTTTACGGCACTTATCAAGCAGTGTTTAAAGTGAAAATCAAAAGTCGTCATTGACTCTAAAGCAGTTTCGCCCGTCATATTTTGCTTTATAGACGGCTTTATCTGCACGGGCTAGTAGTGATTGAAAGTCATTCTCGTCCTGATGTAGTTCAGCTACACCGATACTCGCTGTGACTAAGAGTCCAGCTGGCTTAAGTGCTTCTACATCTTTTCGGATTTGGTCCGAGCGCATCGTTGCTTGATCAAGGCTGCAGTTTTCCAGGAGTACCACAAACTCTTCGCCACCAAAACGCACGGCTACAAGATCTTCCTTTCGGTATTGGGTGCGTAGGAATTCACCAAAGGTACTTAAAACCTGGTCGCCAACCGGGTGGCCGTGCTGATCATTAATTTGTTTAAAG
>NZ_LWFZ01001275.1:0-1071 GCF_001635225.1 Oleiphilus sp. HI0086 | reverse complement strand
CATTTGGTCATAATCACTAACAGCAGCTTTAACATTGTCACAGCTCAAAACTTTTTCATCATCAAGAGCCTTCATCTGGGTAAGGAGTTCATCCATATTCTGTGCAACGATAAAGTGGTCACTTTCAGTAGAGATTTTCTCAATTAGCGTGTGATTTCCTAGCAATATTTCCTTTAAAAAGCTAAGCAACTTTCTGTCTCGAATCGAGGGGTTATGCTCCGAACCGGAGATTGCGAATTCTTTTGCAGCGATACCCCAGTTCAAAACCTGCCAGGTATAAGGTTCTTCTAGCTGGGCAACGCGACGACATAACTCATTTGTGTCAAAACCAGTAACGAGTGGATCAGGGCCAATACGATTGCCTTTAGCGTCAAGCCACAAAGCAGATTTACATGGGATCAAGCTTAAGCCATGGCCTTCAAATTGTGGCTGAGGATGCGGAATACCTGCCGCATAATTCCACATTTTATCAAGATGCGTAACACTCCCCCCCAAATTTGAAACGAGCTCATGCAATGCGCCATCGGCATAAGGGTGAGATCCGTTTAGGATTTCTTTCGGTGGCAAGCCCCAAGGTTTGTACCAATGCTCCCTAACCTTGTCGATACTGCCGTTAATCCCGCCACATGCAGCAATAGTATGCTCAGCCTCAAACTCTACTACCTTTTTAGTCTCTTCACTTTCACTTCGACAGCCCACTACGCGGCCATTTTCAGATACCAACTCAACTACACGATGTCGATAAAAGAACTGAAGACTATCACGGTTAGAATGCTTAGCCAGTTTTTCTAGAAACAATTCAACCAAGCGGTGACCAGTGCCCCAAATTACGTGATACCGGGGAACGCTATTACCATCGCCATTTAGCCCACGTTCTACCCAGTTTACGGCCGGAAAGAACTTTAAGCCTTTGTCACACAGCCAATGAAATACGCGCTCTGCGGAATTCTGCACGTAGTATTCAGCCCAACGTTTAGGCCATTCATCCTGTTCACTGAACTGAGCGAATGAATGCCAATCTTTTAAGGCAAGTTCAGGAGAATCTTTTATGCCCATACGTTCCTGAAGTGG
>NZ_LWFZ01001274.1:0-849 GCF_001635225.1 Oleiphilus sp. HI0086 | reverse complement strand
TCTGGCCAGTTTTCAAAATCCTTAATCGGACGCTTAGCCAGCGCATCCCTTAGTTGCGATGCTTGCTCTAACATGATGGCTTTGAGAGAACTTAGGTCATCAGGAATATCAATACCCAATATTGACAAAGCCTGCCGCCCCATTTCTAGCCCAAGTGCGTAGTCTGAGCGGCCTATGGCTTGCACAAGCAGGTAGGCAAGCAACTCCACCTTGTCTAAAGGATCAATAGCATTATCGACCAGCTGGGAGTAAAGTTGCTTAGATGCTTCAAGGTCTCCGTTTAAGTATGCAGCTTCCGCTTTGATTTTATAGAGCTTGAAGCACTTATCATAACTCTCAGCCCATGCATTATCGCCCAATAAAATTAATGCCAAGCTTGAGTATTGATCAGCAGCAAGCCACACACTTGATAGCTTGGCTTTCTCAGCAGCCAAAACATTAAGCTCGATCAGGTTTTCAATTTCCAACTGATCGGAAATAAGCGAGATGCCATGATTAAGCTGCTCCACAAGCTCAAACACCCGTTCTTCTTTTTCGTCATCACTATAAGTCTTATATAGACGCCAGCCTATACTCAGGTGAGTATCGACCCTCTCTTCCTCACCCAAAGACTCATACGCTGCTTGCAACATCCGATCATGAAGGAATTTACACGATGGGATAAAACTATGAATTGCGGTTTCATGGCTCCGCAATGAATAATACTGGCTAAGTAATTTTTGGGGTACCAATACACTTTCGCCGTACTCCCCTTGCAGTGTTTGCTGAAAGCCGCCGATTACAGCTAAAAACCAATCGCCCCCCTCCTGAACAAGCAAGCCTTCTTTTAATGCCAGCCACAAAGATTCA
>NZ_LWFZ01001273.1:0-839 GCF_001635225.1 Oleiphilus sp. HI0086 | reverse complement strand
GGGATGGTGAATTGAGGCTGACACTGGATGTGTTTAGAGATTTGGGAATTGCGCTGGCGATGTCACTGCTTGCTATCTACTTTCTCTTAGTTGCTTACTATCAATCCTTTAGTTTGCCATTGCTTGTCATGGTATCTATTCCATTAGGTTTGATTGGTGTATTTCCGGGCCATTGGTTGCTCGATCAAGACTTTACCGCACCATCAATGATTGGTGTTATTGCTCTTGCGGGCGTTGCTGTTAGGAATTCTTTGCTGATCGTTGATTTTATCAGGGAGAGAATAGCCGAAGGCATGTCGCCAGAAGAGGCTATCTCAGATGCGGGCGCATTAAGAATTATTCCCATAACCTTAACCACCTTGGCCATTGTCTTTGGAACACTGGTAATCATCCCTGATCCCGTGATGGGAGGACTGGCTGTCTCCTTGATTTTTGGATCCATCAGCTCGGCGATTTTAACCGTGCTTGTTGTGCCGCTATTGTATGGGCGAAAAAACAAATACTGAATATAGTATGGCCCGATTTTTTCAATGAGCTGGAATTGAAAAATAATTATGTAGAGAGTTGATTATGAATAATCGACTTAAAAGTGCAGTGGCGCTAGATTTTGTTTGCGCTCAGCAATTGAAGTCTTATTTCTCTTAAAATAGCTAATGCGATAATAGGAAGTTTCTGGATAGTTTTGTGTCTGCTCTTCTCACATTCCCGATGTAACTGATCAGGTCAATATTGGCCTGAATATCCAAACTTTATTGTCGATGCCGAGAGTCCGACTTGCGGACATTTAGGCCTTAGTGAGCTCGTTAGTTTAAGTACAGCCTATATTCTAAGCTGTAAGG
>NZ_LWFZ01001272.1:0-1523 GCF_001635225.1 Oleiphilus sp. HI0086 | reverse complement strand
GAGCCTGCTGAAATTTCAGCTAAAGCGTCAAGCTATTATGTATTTGGTAAGCAGGCTGCAGACTATTACGAAGAGCTGGTTCTCACGCGAGGTCAAGATCGCTATAGCGGTGAGAACCTTTACCTTGCAGCTGAGGCTGCATATAAAATTGGTGATTATCGTCGTGCAATTTCTCTATACGAACGTGCAGCTTATGAAAATGTTAGCCATCCAAAGGCAGTTCAAGCTGGCTATGCTTCAGTTCTGACATATGACGACATCAAAGTTTCAAATAGCGGCAATACCCAAGATCTCGGGCCATCTGATAAGCTACTTCGCAGAGAAGCGATTGAGCGTTTTGCTGCGCATTTTCCTATGGCTAATCAGACGGCAGGATTGTTGAACGACCTAGCAAATGAATATTATCGCGAACTAGACTATATCAATGCAGTAGAAGTTTCTTCCCGAGTTGTACAGTCCAGATCGGCACCTGCTGCGATATTGTATTCTAGTTGGTTGGTTAACGCTCATAGTCATTTCGAGCTAGAAAACTATTCTCTTGCAGAAAAAGCCTATCAAAAACTTGTTACTTATAATAAGAAGTCTGATGTAGAGGTCTTAAGCGAGCGCTTAGCTGCGTCTGTTTACAAGCAAGCAGAGAAAGAAAGTGCGATTGGGAAAAGTGCCGAACTTTATTTGAGAGTCGTCGACCTAGTGCCGGATTCGAGTATTGCTCCTACGGCACTTTTTGATGCGTCGACACAGTTTCTACAAATACAAAATTGGCCGCAGTCCATCGCCACCTTAAACGTTTTCCAAGAGCGTTTTCCTGATAGTGAGTTGTATGAGGATGCCTCAGATAAGCTCGTCTATGCTTACTTGGAGAATGAAGAGCCAATTCCTGCTGCAGAAAAACTAGTCGAGATATCGAATTCTACTGCGGACTTGGCTAAAGCGTCGAACTCACTTTATCGTGCTGCAGAAATTTACTTAGAAAATGACTTTGCCTATGAAGCTGTTGGGCTTTTGGACGGTTTTGTTAAGCGCTATCCCGATCAGTTCGAGTTAAATATTGAGGCATATTTCCAAAGTATTCGCTATTTTGATCGTCGAAAAGAGGACTCTAATGCTAATAAGTGGCGTGCAGCGCTTGTAGAATATGAACAGGATAGGATCTCTCAGCGAAACGGGCGTTCTGCTTATGTTGCAGCAAATGCAGCGCTTAGGCTATTAAACAAAGACATCCTTCAGTTTGAAGCGATTAGCTTAAGCTTACCGCTCAAAAAGTCTTTGGATCAAAAAACACGAAATCTAAAAGCCTTGGTAGCTAAACTCGAAAGCCTTGCCGATTACGAAGTGTCCGAGGTTATTTCAGCGGCTACTTATAAAATCGGAACGATATATAGAACCTTAGCGCAAGATATCATGTCTTCCGAAAGACCCGACAAACTTACAGAGCTTCAGTTAGAGCAATACGACATTCTACTGGAGGAGCAGGCGTACTCATTCGAAGAGCAAGCTTTGGAGATTTATCAGATTAACCT
>NZ_LWFZ01001271.1:0-655 GCF_001635225.1 Oleiphilus sp. HI0086 | reverse complement strand
AACAGGCCAACACCAGCCCTTGGTGGAAGGTGATCATGGCTCAGTTTCAGGATGTAATGATTATGGTGCTACTCTGCGCGGCGGCGATTTCCGGTCTAGTCGGTGAAGCCGTGGATACACTTATTATCCTTTGTATTATTGGCCTCAATGCAATATTGGGCGCTTTTCAAGAATTCCGGGCTGAAAAAGCGATGGCTTCTCTTAGAGCCATGGCGACACTCGAGACGCTGACTTTACGCGATAGCAAATGGCAGACTATTTCCAGCACGCAACTCGTCCCTGGCGATATTATTAGCCTGGAGGCCGGCAACGTAGTGCCTGCCGATGTTCGCCTTGTCGAGGGCAAGGATATTGAGTGTGATGAATCATCACTGACAGGTGAATCTCTTGGTGTTGATAAACGTGTCGAAGCACTTGAACACGAAGATACCTTGCTCGCTGAGCGCAGCAATATGCTATTCAAAGGCACTCAGATCAACAGGGGCTCAGCTCAATGCATTGTCACTGCCACAGGCATGGAAACCGAGCTGGGGAAAATAGCCTCATTGCTAAAAAGCGCTAAACAGAGCCATACGCCACTCCAGAATAGGCTAGCCCTATTCAGTAAGCGTCTCGCTATCAGTATTGTGTTTATATGCCTGGTTGTGATTGTCCT
>NZ_LWFZ01001270.1:0-590 GCF_001635225.1 Oleiphilus sp. HI0086 | reverse complement strand
TAACTGGGAATACTGGTGCATTAAGTGGAGTAAGGTTTTTTTGAATTGTAATGCTTCTTCAACGGTAAGGTTCCGTTCTAAAATTGTGTGTAAAATTGCATTCAACTTACAATAGATAGGGTTAGCAATTAAGGTGTCAGCCATTAGCCTTGCTAGGGGGAGCTTGTTTGGCATTTTTTGGGCCGAGTGAATTAATTCTTCAAGGGTTTCTACAAACAACGCGAGGAACAAAGTCTCTTTATTTCTAAAGTAGCGATATAAAGCGGCCTTAGTAATACCTACATCTGCAGCAATCACATTCAGGTTAAGGTCTTCGTAGGCAAGATCAGAAAATCGTTTTCGTGTAGCATCGAGAATTTGCTGTTTTCTGAGAGCTTTTTGTTCCGGATTATTCGCGCGTTGTTTGATTAAACACATTTTAGGCTTGTAACCATCCTGCAAGTTTTCGTGTGACTGAACGTGGGGATAGTTTACCAGACCAAACACCAAAAATATTCTTCCAGCCAGTGATAACAATGGCGCGGTCTTTTTTCTTGAGCGATTTCCTGACAACAGCTTCTGCTGTCATGGCACCTGCTTTGAATAGTTTT
>NZ_LWFZ01001269.1:0-5919 GCF_001635225.1 Oleiphilus sp. HI0086 | reverse complement strand
GGTAGGTCGGCGACTTCATCTAAAAATAGAGTGCCGCCGTCAGCTGCCCGAAATAGCCCGGATTTATCTTCGATTGCTCCACTAAAGCTACCTTTTTTGTGGCCAAAGAATTCACTCTCTACCAGCTCACTAGGAATAGCCCCACAGTTGACCGGGACAAAGCGGCCGGTACTAGCGCGAGGGCTGTTTTGATGAATCATTTTAGCGACCAGCTCTTTACCGCTACCTGACTCACCAGAAATATAAATTGGAGCTTGGCTACGTGCCAGTTTATCGATCTGTTTGTTGAGCTTCTGAATGGCTTTTGTTTTGCCTTTTATGTGCTCGGGTTGAGTGCTAGAGGGACTTTCGTTTGCCTTACGTTTTGATAACTCTAATGCGCTGGTCACCAGCCCTCGTAGCTGATTAAGGTCAACAGGCTTTGAAATAAAATCAAAAGCACCAGCCTTAAGGGCACTGATGGCTGTTTCGACGTTGCCGTACGCGGTAATCATGGCAACGGGCATATCGGGATGATTTTTTTGTATGAACGACACGAGATCAATGCCGTTGCCATCAGGCAAATTCATATCGGTGAGACAAAGGTCAAAGCTTTGTTCACTTAGGTAGGCCTTGGCGTCCATGATTGTCGCACTGCTACAGGTGTCTATCCCCATACGCATGAGTGTGATTTCTAACAGCTCTCGAATATCAGGTTCATCGTCGATAATTAAGGCGCGTTGCTTGGTCATATATTGAGTCTTGTCTGTCGCTTAGAAAGCATTAAGAAGAATAAGCCTATTGTTAAACAATTCGCTTGTGGTGAGCAAATACAATTCGAAAGCACGCACCAAGCTTAAGGTCTTTAAGAGCCTGATAAGCCTTATTGTCTAGTCGATGGTTATCAAACTTCCAATGCTGATGAAATTCGGTACTGGCCGGGTTGATATAGTCCAGATGAGCTTGGTTTGCTTCGCAGATTTCTCGTGATAAATACAAACCAAGTCCTGTGCCCTGAGATTCAGTGGTGAAGAATGGTTCAAATAAATGATGGGAGTTCTCTTCAGAGACTCCTTCACCCTGATCGATTACTTCGATATAGGCTTGGCCATCCTTTGTGGTTTTGGATAGCAATATAAATAACTGTGCGCTGCAATCTGACTTTAAGCCATGCCTAAGCCCATTGTCGATCAGGTTGATAAACACTTGCTCCATTTGGCTTGGGTCAAAGCGTGCTGTTGCGTCTTTGTCTGCAAGTATAATATTAATTCTGTCTGATGAGTGCAGGTGCCCTTTATATTCGCCGACGATTTTATCAATCCAGTTGGCCAAGGTGATGTCTTCAACTTCTGGCTCTGTTCGACGACTAAGTTGCAGAGTGTTTTCAATGATCTGATTTACACGCTTTGAGTGACGCTGGATGATATCCGTCATCTTATGGTCTGCCGGGTCAAGGTTTTCAGACTCAGCCAGGAGTTGTGTTGCGTGGCTAATTGCTCCTAATGGGTTTCTAACTTCATGCGCTATACTTGCGGTTAAGCGACCGAGAGAGGCCAGTTTCATATGTTGAGCTTGTTGCGCAGTCTTGCGAGTATCATCTAAAAAAACCAGGATGTCAGACTCTGCTTCATTTTGTAAGCGAGAGAAATTTGCCTGAACCAAAGGTTTTTCCTGGCTGACTCGAAAGGGAGTTGTACGTACGCCGGGTGCTTCTTTCCATAATGTTAGCCTATCAGCAATCAAGGAAGGTAAGGGCTGCTTTTCCGCCAGGCTGACTAAATCCAGGCAGGCATGGTTGATTAATTTAACCTCGCCTTGCTCACTACAGACGATAATACCTGTTCTCATGCTCTGGATAATCTGGTGGTTAAGCTTTTCCAGCTTTCTTAAATCTTGCTCTTGTTGTTTAAGTAAAGATTCATTTTCCGAAATCTTGATCGACAAATATTGGAGTATATAGGCACTCGCAAAGTACATGCAGCCAATCAGACCTGTCCGCGGGACATCGGAAAGTGAATTGAAGCCGTTAAGGAAGCGCTCACCCTCAATTAAAATAGTAAGCAGTGTGGCCCAGGCAGCGAATGAAAGTCCTATCCGTCCTCGAATAATGATATTACCTGCGGCGACACTGATAATGATCAGGTTAGCCAAACCACCAGAGATACCCGAGGCAAAATAGAACAAGGCATGCAAGAGCAGTATATCGAGAAGTAATGTAATAAAAATTTGCTTGGGGTGAGCGTCGATGAGAAAGCGAAATGCGAGTAGCCAAAAGAGGTTCAGCCCTAAATAAATTGGCGTAAGCGCCTCAAATATTAGAGGTGAGCGAAATTCTTGTACCACGCTGTGTTGCGATATTGATATTCCAAATAGCAGAATACTGACAACGACTCGATAAAAGTTATAGTAATTAAAAAGAGACTGGCTTTGCGGGGAGGTTTCCATAAACTTGGTTCTTGGGTCGTACTTATTCTGGTGTGGTAGGGGCGCCCGGATTGTTCCAGAGCTTTACCTGATTTCTGCCGTTATTCTTAGCTTCATACATTGCAATATCGGCACGCGTGACGAGCTCGTCAGCAGTCTTGGGGGACTTTTGAGATAAGCTGGATACACCAAAACTTGCAGTAAACTCGATAATATTGCCGTTTGATTCGAAGGCAGAGTTTGAAAATTCTTGGCATAGGGTGTTGGCAACATGCTCAGCTTCATTCAATGAGGTATCAACAAGCAAAATAATAAATTCTTCACCTCCGTAGCGCGCGATGATATCGCCTGAACGTGTGATAGTGTTTTTTAGAATTACTGCGGCATGGCGGAGGCATTCGTCTCCAGTTTTATGCCCATAGTTATCATTGATCGATTTGAAACGATCTAAATCGCATAATATGACAGACAACTCGCGGCGGTGCCGTTCAGCTCTTTTTAGCTCGATATGCAGGCGTGATTCAAAGTGCCGGCGATTGAATAGAGTGGTCAAGGAGTCGGTTGTAGAGGCTAACTCCAGGCGATTATTTGCTTGCTCAAGCTCGGTGAGCGCTCGTTGCATGGATTGAGTCCGCTCACGGACTTTGGACTCTAGCTGGGCATTGATAGTGGTTTGTGTTTCCAATAATTGCTCTTGCGACTCTCGTAGCCTCTTTTCACTTGAAAGTACAGATTCCTGGGCGAGAATGCGCATTTCTTTTTCACGGTTTATTCGGTTGGCTAGAGCAAGAGAAAGCAGGGATACCAAAAATAGAACACCAATTTGCCCTGCATTATTGGTAAAGAAATTGGCCGTCACGAGCCCGAATTTAACCGCGCCTAATGTACCAATCCCCAAGAAAGTTGTGGTCCAGGCGAGGCAGTAGTAGCGAGCATCAGAATGTCCCCGGAACAAAGCGATATACCCGAGTAGCATTGACATGGTGCAATTGATTAAAGCAAGAGCGCTGTTTAGACGTATCGTAATGCTATATGAAATGATAAAGGTCAGCACAAATGAGATGCTGGACACGACTGCTAAAGCTTGTGCAATGCGATAAGCTTTTGGGTTGGTTTCTTTGAGCTTTAAAAACTCAATAATCAGCACTAAAACGGTAATATTACAACCGCCGATAAAAACGGATATCGCGTAGCTATTCCATTCTAGAGCCTCTGGCCATAGATAGGCAAAGCCATAACCCTTTAGGCTTATTTGAAAGAGCAAGTAACTGAAAACGAAAAGAACATAGTAGAAATAGCTCATTTCCCTGATAGAGAAAAATAGCAATAAATTATAGATGACCATGATGCCGATGACGCCTGCCCAGATACCTTGCATCAGGTGGTCGTCAGAAGAAAATTTGGCATGACTCTCGGTGTCCCAGAGTATTAATGGTGCTTCGATAGTTCCCGCGGAAGCGATTCGCATGACGAACTCATTGCTTCCTTTGTTCAGTGTATACGGTAAAACAAAGTTTTGATGGCTTATTGGTCTTTGCTCAAAGGGATAGGTGTCACCGACTACATGCTGAGCAACAACTTGCCCTTTATTTACTTGATATAGTTCTACCTTATCCAGAAAAGGAATGGCTAGCTCTAGGTAAACATCGCTGGGCTTGTTGCTTGGGTTATCAATTCTAAACTTAAACCAAAAAGCTGAGTTGGTGAAGCCAAAGTTTGGGGAGGCTCGTTGTATGTGCTTCCATGCGTGTGTTTTATTTAGAATTGTATTAATACTATGGCGATGCTCCTCATCCTCTAAGTAGAGCATTTTTGAGCCTATCGGAATGCCTTGGCTTTTACCTGGTGTGTAAATTGTTGTGGGTGTAATACTCTGGTTAGGCGTAATGAAGCGGGTTTGGTCTGTTATCGATAAATTATCAGCATGAGCGCAGGTCACTGACATGAGTGCAATAATAAGCAAGCAGCAGCTAAAAGAACGCTTTATCAAATCCCTAATCTGGGGGCACATGGATGAGAGCACTAACAAACCTTGAACTAATGGCGAAAGAGTTGGACTGAAAAGGTCGTAATTTCCAGTTGATCTTTAAAAGTATAGGGCAAGTTGAGTGCTTGTCACGTTGACCAAGGATAAATCAACGTGACGAAGTTGGTATTCGTGGGATCTTACGTCTAAAGCGCTAGATCGATCTGAACAGGGCAATGGTCAGAACCCATAATATCGTTGAGAATATCGGCGGCTTTGATGTTGTCGCGCAAGCTTTGGGAGGCGAGGAAGTAATCAATCCTCCAGCCTACGTTCTTCGCACGGGCGCCGGCTCGATAGCTCCACCAACTATATTTGACGGTTTCAGGGTTTAGTTCTCGGTAAGTGTCTATAAAACCAGACGCAACGTAGCGGTCTAAACCGTCAATTTCTGCCTGCGTGTAGCCAGCACTTTTATTGTAGTTGGGCTTGGGACGGGCCAGGTCGATGTCTTTGTGCGCAACATTCAGGTCGCCACATAAGATAACTGGCTTGCTTTCTTCGAGTTTCTTTAAATAATCATTGAAGTCTTTGTCCCACTCTTGACGATAAGGCAAACGTTTAAGCTCACTACCAGAGTTTGGGGTGTAGACAGTAACCAAGTAAAAGCCGTCATACTCAGCAGCAATCACTCGACCTTCCTGATCGTGCTCTTCAATTCCCATATCGTATTGGACAGAAATAGGTGCGTGTTTGGTCAGAATAGCTGTGCCTGAGTAGCCTTTCTTCTCGGCAGAGTTACAGTAGATATGATAGCCCTCAAGATCTTTAAGTGCTTCCATCACCTGATCATCCTGGGCTTTGGTTTCTTGCAAGCATAGAACATCTGTTTCCATAGATTCGAGAGAGGAGAGAAAGTCTTTCTTCATCACCGCTCGAATACCGTTAACATTCCAAGAAACCAATCGCATTATAAAACCTCTCTTTAAATCAAATAACGTACACCAATTAATGCTCGCTAGAGCAGACGTACAGAAACGAGGGAGAGAGTTTAGTGAAAAAGGTTAAGGAAGAACAGGCTTAGGCACGATTTCGCAAATGACAGGTCAGTGGGTTCGCCGTAATTTGGTGTACACGAACCACCCTGTTATGGTGGTGAGGGAGTGTGGGGCCTTATAGGGTGCGCACTGCGCACCGCTAGTCGTGGCAAGGAGGCCTAGGGCGCTACGAGCCGCTGGCCTCATTAATGTCAGTCACATTCTGAGGATTGCTCAATTCCTCTAGAACTTCTGGTTTGCCCTTACATGCTTGAATAATCAGCTCCTTATGCTTGGCAAGTAAGAGGCCAAAGGATTCTGCTTGAGCTTCATCTACACCCGCTATTTGGCTTTCAATTAAGGTCGTAAATTGCTCACCAAGCTCTAGCATTTTGTCGTGAGCGTCTGCATCTTTTTTGTTTTCAAACATGGCACCGTCCCGATCACATTTCCACATTGCAATGACTGGCATGACTCTTCTCCATCAAGCGATTATCAATTTAACTGTATATT
>NZ_LWFZ01001268.1:0-758 GCF_001635225.1 Oleiphilus sp. HI0086 | reverse complement strand
ACAGCGCTTTGGTGTCGAAGTGATTGCTGTGGACAGGTATGCCAATGCACCGGCGATGCAAGTCGCACATCGCAGTTACGTGATCGATATGCTTGACCCAAAAGCGCTTAGAGAGGTGGTCGAGAAAGAGCAACCACACTTAATTGTGCCAGAAATCGAAGCCATTGCGACCGCTGAATTGGTGGCGCTAGAGAAAGAAGGCTACCAGGTTATTCCCTCTGCACGTGCAGTTAATCTCACCATGAATCGCGAAGGTATTCGGCGCTTGGCGGCAGAGGATTTGAGCATAAAAACCTCTCCCTATCAGTTTGCCAGCGATTATGAGGCTTATCGACAAGCGCTTCAGGAGATTGGTTTGCCGTGTGTGGTGAAACCGATTATGAGCTCCTCTGGCAAAGGCCAGAGCACTGTGAAGACTGAGGATGGTATTGATGCCGCTTGGGCATATTCACAAGAAGGTGGCCGTACAGGGGCAGGCACCATCATTATCGAAGGCTTTGTCGACTTTGATTATGAGATAACCTTATTAACTGTTCGCCACGCTGGTCAGACAAGTTTCTGTGCGCCGATTGGCCATGTCCAAAAGAATGGTGATTATCAACAGTCATGGCAGCCTCAAGCAATGAGCGAAAAGGCCTTGGCAGCGGCTCAGGATATCGCTCATAAAGTGACTGAAAACCTGGGTGGCAATGGTATCTTTGGCGTTGAGTTATTCGTAAAAGGCGATGAAGTCTTGTTTAGTGAAGTCTCACCTAGGC
>NZ_LWFZ01001267.1:0-882 GCF_001635225.1 Oleiphilus sp. HI0086 | reverse complement strand
ATTCACCAGTACCTTGCCACTACCCAATGCGCCTCCAATGGCTCAGATTGATGCCAATATAACTCCAGCCCTTGAAAACCTTATTCATCAGTGTCTTGCTGTTGACCCTGCTGAACGTCCTCAGTCTGTAGAGCAGGTCCGGACTCAGTTGCTTTTGGCGATGAAAGGTCAGCATATTGCTGAGGAACAAGTGAATCGGGCAGGAGAAGGCTTAGCCTCTATTCAGCAAAAATTTGGCTTACTTGATGTTATGCAGGAAGACAAATTTGGCGCGGTTTATTTGTATGAAGATAAGTCCTCTCACAAGCTTCTGGTAATTAAGAAGCGTACCTCTACTTTTACGGGGTATCGTGAGGCAAAAATGCTTCACAGTTTGAAGCATCCGAATCTGGTTAATATTCTAGGAACATCCAAGAACGATAGTGTATTCATTGTTGTTATGGAATATGTCTCGGGTGGCAGTCTGCAGGACCGCTTGATTGAACCTATGGGAATGCAGATGTTTTTGAATACGGCGGTTCAAATTTGTAGAGGTTTGGCGTTTGCGCATCAAAATAGGGTTTGCCATGGCAATTTGCGTCCTAGCAATGTTTTGTTGACTTCAGATTTCCAGGTTAAATTGACAGACTTTGGTTTGGATGAGCATTATCGTGTCAAAGAGCGAGATGGTAACTGGTATGGAGATGCTGATGATCGAAAGGACGAGTTATCTGATATTTTTTCGCTTGGCGCAATTTTTTATCATGCATTAACGGGGGTTCCTCCAGCATTTAAGGATGGCAACCTGGTTAAGACCCAGATATTCATTAAATTACCCGTTGATATTCAGCAAATAGTTGGTCGCATGCTGTCACGTCGCCGAGAACAGAGACCGCAAAGCGT
>NZ_LWFZ01001266.1:0-685 GCF_001635225.1 Oleiphilus sp. HI0086 | reverse complement strand
CAGACATGGCTGATAAGTATAGTTTTGGTGAAGTCCGTGTAACACACGACCAGAACATTGTTCTTGCAGACGTTCCTCAGAATATGTTGTTTGAATTATGGAGTGAGGCTAAAGCAGCTGGTTTTGCAACGCCTAACCTTGGCATGATTACAGACATTATTTGCTGCCCAGGCGGCGACTTTTGTGGCCTTGCAAACGCCAAATCAATACCAGTAGCTGAGCAGATTCAAATCAAGTTTGATGATCTAGATTATGTCTATGACATCGGCGAGATCGATTTAAATATATCAGGCTGTATGAACGCTTGCGGTCATCACCATGTGGGTAACATTGGAATTCTCGGTGTTGATAAGCGCGGCGAAGAATTCTATCAGGTATCTCTAGGTGGAAACTCGGGTAAAGATGCCGCCATTGGCAAAATATTAGGCCCGTCCTTCGCTAGAGCTCAGATGCCTGAAGTCGTTGAAAAGATTATCAACGTTTATATTGAAAACCGAACTGAAGAAGAACTGTTTATTGATACATTCCGTAGAATTGGAATGCTACCTTTTAAGGAGCGCGTATATGCCAAGGCTGATTAAAGTAGATAAGATTGTCGATGATGCGTGGCAAATTCTAGATAAAGGTTTTTCAGGCAAGCTTGAGCAGAGCCAGGTATTTGTTCCCTTAAACTATTTGCTTGAAA
>NZ_LWFZ01001265.1:0-1112 GCF_001635225.1 Oleiphilus sp. HI0086 | reverse complement strand
ACAAATGGAGAGCATTATGAACAGACAACCAAACTTCTTAGAATTGATAAGCTTTACCCTATTATTCGCATTTAGCATGATGTCGCAGGCCGCTGGACTCATGTCACCCGCAAACGGTCAGCTACCAGCGTTGGAAATAAAACAACACCATGTAGATGTCACTATCGAGGATGGCTATGCCATTACTTCAGTAACACAATTATTTTTCAACCCGAATGACACCACGCTAGAAGCAATCTACTCCTTCCCCATTCCAGAAAAAGCAGCGGTAGGAGAGTTCACCTATTGGATAGACGGTAAAGCTGTGACTGGCGAGGTGCTTGAGAAAAAACAAGCTCGCGAGATTTATGAGCAAGAAAAAGCACAAGGCAGAGAAACCGCCTTAACAGAACAGGATGAGTATAAATCTTTTGATAGTGCCGTTTACCCGGTTTTGCCAAAGCAAGATGTCAAAATCCGATTAGTCTACATTCAAGCTGTCCATTCAGACCATGGCATTGGCAGTTATGTCTACCCACTTGAAGATGGTGGCGTCGATGAAGAAAAGTTGGCCTTTTGGAGCTACAACGAAGTGGTAACCGAAGCATTCAGCTTCAAGATGAATATAAGATCCTCTTACCCTATTGACGATGTCCGTCTTCCGAAACATCCGCAGGCAATTGTCACCTCAAACACGAATCAGGCATGGCATATATCCATGATGAATGGGCAGGCCGCACAAAACGAAGAAGACTCAAACCCAATCACAGCAAAGCAATCAATCACTAAACTCGATCAAGATATCGTGGTCTACTGGAGACATCAACAAGGCCTGCCAGGCTCGATTGATATGGTCACACACAAAGAACCCGGAAAAGACAAAGGAACCTTTATGATGACCATCACCCCGGGGGATGACTTAAGTAAAATCAACTTGGGGCGAGATTGGATCTTTGTACTGGACTACTCAGGCTCAATGCAGGGAAAATACCACAGCCTTATCGAAGGCGTTAACAAAGGGCTTTCCAAGCTAAATCCAAATGACCGTTTTCGCATCATCCTATTTAACAACAATGCAAGTGAGATCACACAAGGTTACACCCCTGCGACAGCCGAGAATGTATCAAGATATA
>NZ_LWFZ01001264.1:0-602 GCF_001635225.1 Oleiphilus sp. HI0086 | reverse complement strand
GGCTGGCACAACAATCATCACCGCTTTGCCGTCTCTGCAAGGCAGGGTTTCTACTGGTGGGAGATTGATATTTCTTACTTGATACTGCGTCTATTGAGCTTTTTTAGAATTATTTCTGATCTGAACCCTGTGCCTTCTCGTATCCTAGAAGAAGGTAGACAAAAACGTTCAAGCATAAACGTTCATACTTAAAAAGGCACAATCATCATGTCAGTCGTCGTTATAAAGTCAGAAACACCCGCTAATGTTGTAGAGCGATTCAAGCACCTCTTCCACACGCTCGATGCGAATAACTGCGATAGTGGAATCATTGAAGCAGTCTACGAACCAGACGTATTATTCGAAGATAGCTTTCATCGGATAGAAGGCGTAGCTAACTTTCAAGGGTACTGCGCGTCACTGTATCAGAACTTACTTTCCTGCCAGTTCACCTTCCATGACCAGTGGGTTAAAGACAATGATGCCATGTTAAATTGGACCATGAAATATGCTCACCCGAAGCTAAATAAAGGCAGAATAATCACGATTGAAGGGGCAAGCCTAATACGTTTCAACGACAAAGTGTACTACCACAGAGACTACTTTGATGGCGGGCAATTGCT
>NZ_LWFZ01001263.1:0-773 GCF_001635225.1 Oleiphilus sp. HI0086 | reverse complement strand
ATGCTCCCCACCTGAGCATTCGAACGGTATTTGATTTCACCCTTATGGAGTTTCATGATTCGCTGACAGATTGACAAGCCCAAGCCTGTACTTCGCTCTCCAGCTGTTGGCTTGGTTGATATATTGCAGAATGGCTTGAACAATAAGTGCTGCTCGGCCTTTGGTATTCCACCAGCCTCATCAATCACTTCGATACGCACCTTTTTATGATTACTCGATAAACGAACATCAATTTTCCCACCAACTGGCGAGTATTTAATTGCATTGGAAATCAGGTTATAGGCAACTTCTTTAATTCGCATGCTATCTGCTTCAACCCATACGGCTTCGACTGGCAATTCCAAGTTAAGTTTTTGCTGCTTATCATTCGCCAGGAGCTGGGCATCAGCAACAGCTTTATCCAATAGGGAACAAAGGTTTTCCCGATCTATATCGATTGAGATATTAGCATCCTCAATCGAACTCACATCAAGCAATCTATCCAGCAACTCCTCCATACTCTCTGCAGCTTCGATAACTAAACCCAGCAACATTTCCGGGTGCTCTCCGGATATCTCCCTTTTCAACATACTCGCAGCTGAAGATACAACACCCAAAGGGCCACGAATATCGTGAGCCGCCATACCAAGCAACTCATTCTTCTGCTGGTTCAAACTACTCAACTCAGAGAACTGATCCAGAAGCTGGGCATTGGCGTTGACTCGACTGCATACTTGCTCTTGCTGGAAAGGTTTTAATAGAAAGTCATTCCCACCATGCTTCATAAATTGCGC
>NZ_LWFZ01001262.1:0-905 GCF_001635225.1 Oleiphilus sp. HI0086 | reverse complement strand
GCTTCCTGCTATTGCAATAAACTTCCCTAAGTTTGTTGACGGGCGCGGCTACTCCTATGCTCGTATACTTCGCGACCGTTTGAACTTTGAGGGTGAAATTCGTGCAATTGGCGACATTCTTCACGACCAGCTTTTCTATCTGAAACGCTGCGGTTTTGACGCATATGCAGTTCGAGAAGACAAAGATATTGAGGTCGCACAAGAAGGCTTGTCCGACTTTACTGAATCTTATCAAGCAGCAAGCTTTATGAATCAACCACTATTTCGCCGTCGCGGCTAACGAGTGCTTAGTACCCACCTCTAAGACCCCAAACCAGGATCTTAGAGGTGGAGCTTTTCAAACAAACTCCCCCTCCTCTTCCCCTTACGTCGTTCTTCATCCGCTAAAAATACAGCTATACTAATAACATATCTGGCGTTTTTTAAAGGAGTCAGCAATGCGTATTGGTGTACCAAAAGAAGTCAAAAATAACGAATTCCGCGTCGCCATGACGCCTAACATTGCTCACGAGCTCTATTCTCATGGACATAAGGTTTTTATAGAGAAAGATGCAGGATTAGGATCCGGTTTTTCAAACCAAGAATACCTTGACGCAGGGTCGACTGTGCTCGAATCTGCTGTTGATATTTTTCACCAAGCAAACCTGATTCTTAAGGTAAAGGAGCCGCAAGCCTGGGAGCGCAGCCAGCTCACCGCAGGTCATATACTGTTTACATATTTACACCTTGCACCAGATCTTCAGCAAACAAGCGACTTGCTAGATAGTAAAGCAACGTGCATCGCCTATGAGACGGTTTCCGATGCTGCGGGACACCTTCCTCTTCTTACACCAATGTCAGAGATTGCTGGCCGAATGTCAATTCAGGCAGGCGCTCACTGCCTTGAGAAATCGCAGGGAGGTCGC
>NZ_LWFZ01001261.1:0-1148 GCF_001635225.1 Oleiphilus sp. HI0086 | reverse complement strand
TACAGCATGATGAAACACCAATACTGCACCTTCTGCATGCTTAGCTAACAAGCCCAAAGCCATCGACACACTCGAGGCACCGGCCAATCGCTGATCACATAAGCCATGTATCTGAATGCTTTCTCCTACCGTTTGCTTGGAGTGCACCAGCAGATGTTTTCGTGTTGCGTAATCAATCCGGCCATTTTTTACACGCACCCAACCTAAGCTCAGCAATTCATTCGACTTCGGGTCCAAACCACTCATTTCACAATCGACTACCAGAAAGTCTTGATCTATCACCTTCGTCCCCCCCGACAAGGAAGGCTGGGCATAAAGCTCTGCGATCGGCGTTCGCTGTGCCTGGCGATACCAATTCCGTTTTTTTAACCAGTATTGAAGCTTATATAGAACCATGACCAAACCGCATTTTTAACAAGCGCTGACTTTCAGCAACAACCGAAAACGCACTTTTAAGCTGATGCCTCAACAAAGGAGATAACTCATCCGGGTTTAAGTGGTTTGTCGCTGGCTGCGACAGCATCATTGCCCTACTCTGACTATCCAAACGCAAACGAGCAATAAACTCATGAGCATCTCTTAGGTTGCTCGCTTCGGAGGCAGAGAGTACTTTTGCACTTTCCAAAGCTTGTAGCCGGTTACTGGTATTTACCTCTTCAATTCCTTTCATCAAGCAGTACAAACGAACCAGGGCAACAATCGGCACGGTGCCCCGTAGTTTTAGATCCAATACCGGGTTGTGATTGCCATCTTTCTCTAGCACAAAGGTTTTGAAAAAGCCTAAAGGCGGTGAGGTCTGAAGCGCATTTTCTGACATACATGCCTGAAAGATGGTGTTCTTTTGAGCCTCCTCCAATACCAAGTTACTTAAAGACTTCGTCAGCTCACGCTTGCCAGCAACGTGGCGAATATCATAAAAAATACTGGCATGCATTAGCGCCTTGGGTTCAGGCTGACGGATCCAGCGAGTAAAGTACTGCTTCCAAACCTCTAAAGGCTGACGCCATTTATCAGTCTGCGCCATCACCTCTCCCGGGCAATATTTCAAACCTGATTTGTCCAGGCCTTCATTTACGAATTCAGCAAAGCGTTTAAAGTAATCTTCCATTTCCTGTGTTGCAGCATCATCGAGAATCATACCGTTATCT
>NZ_LWFZ01001260.1:0-1237 GCF_001635225.1 Oleiphilus sp. HI0086 | reverse complement strand
ATCACATCTAAGGAAGGAATGCCCTTCTCGCCCATACGCATAAAGGTTGCGACACAATGCGCCACAGTCCGGTCAATCTGATAAGCCTCACACTTCATAAACAAGATATTGTTGGTTGAACGGTAGCAGCTTGCTCTCGCGAATACTGACTGCCCCGGTTTTGCCTGGCGCATATAGTCAACACGCAAATCTAGTGTTGGGCAGAGTTCAAACTCCGGCATTGCACATAGCACACCGGCACCTGCGGTCGTATCCATCAAGGTGGTAATCGCACCACCATGAATAACCCCTGAATCTGGGTTACCGATAATCTTCTCGCTGTAAGGCAATTCTAGTATCAGCTCGTTTTCTCTTGCAGAAACAACCTTAATACCCAACTCCTGGCACTGAGCCAATACGCTTACAAAGCTTTCGACTTGGGTAAACAACATGGTTTCGTCTCTCATTCATTCTCTCACAATCAGCGTTACATAATTTAGCTGGGAACGCTTATTCTAGTTAAGCATAAAATGTCAGCTCCTTATCAGCTAACATATTTGAAGCGCCGAAGTATAACCAATGTCACACTTTTTAAGAAATGTAATTAATCAGGAGATTTCCACCTAGCATCCTATTTATAACAATAGTAATTACTCATTTGCTATTGAAAAGAGTGAATCCATTAGCGCAAAATTGACTTACTGTTAACTAGAACCCGGTATTGTCTTATGCGCCCCATTTTTACTTATCTTCTACTCTGCCTAACCTTGCTCTGTAGCGCTTGCTCTGTAAACCCGGTAACCGGAGAAAAGCAGCTAATGTTCAGCTCTTTTTCTGAAGACGTTAAAATAGGCCAGCAACAATACCAACCAGCACAGCAATCACAAGGTGGCGCCTACAACCTTGATCCGAAGCTTAGTGAATATGTCAGCACGGTTGGTATGAGGCTCGCCGCCCTTAGTGATGTCCCAAAACTTCCCTATGAGTTTGTCGTTCTCAATAACTCAGTCCCTAATGCTTGGGCCCTGCCATCAGGCAAGATTGCTATTAATCGTGGCCTGCTCTTAAAGCTGGAAAGTGAAGCTCAACTAGCTGCAGTGCTTAGTCATGAAATTGTTCACGCTGCTGCCAGACACGGCGCCCAGCGTCAGCGTGATAATTTACTGGTTCAAGTCGGCATGGCGGGCCTGGGTTTAGGCTTGGCGAATAATGACTATCGAGACTTAATTATTGGCGGTGCGAACTTAGGGGCAAGGTT
>NZ_LWFZ01001259.1:0-898 GCF_001635225.1 Oleiphilus sp. HI0086 | reverse complement strand
TGGAACCTTTAGATATTCTGTCTCTGATGGAAACCACCTCAATTTCCCCAAGTGATTTATTTAATCGACACGCTCACGCCCTTTGGCCGCTGATTGCTCCCAGCGACCTGGCGAATAATCCGGACTCCTTACCTGATGAATTCGCCAGCAAATTACAGCATGTTTTATCAAGCCTGGTATCGGGTGAGCTGGATGCAGACCGCGCCGATTACATGCTTCGCGACGGTTTTCACTCCTCGGTCACAATTGGAGGCTTTAACCTGGACCACCTGCTAAGCAATATTCATTTTGGTTGGTGTCCACAAACTAACTGGTTCGGTCTGGCAATTGCGGAAAAAGGCCTAAGCTCTCTAGAAGACTTTGTTTATAGTCGTCACCAAATGTATCGACAAGTCTACGCGCACAAAACAGCTCAAGGCTTCGACTGGCTGCTCCGCGCTGCGATTGATGAAGTGATGCAAAACCCCGAAGTGTCGAGCTTCGTTAACGCCAGTCTGGACAATATTGATAGTTTCAAGTATCTAACAGACAGCTATTTCTGGGAAGCTTTTCGAAAGCACGCTTCGGTTAAGAAAAACTCTTACTCTTCCTGTATTCTGGATAGACATAAGATGCGCTATCTAGCGACACGAGACAACCTCAGCAAAGAAGAAGAGCTTCATTACCTAAATTTCTTATCAAAGGAATTTGGTCACCCTGAGCAGCAATTAGTCTCATCTAGCATTACTGCACGATTCACAAAAATCAAAGATGGTTTTGAAGACATCAAAGTATTAGTATCAGATCATCAAAGACAAGCACCGACCTTAAAATTAATCTCGGATACCAGTCGTTTTTTTGATAAATTTACCGACGAAAGGATTACACACTTTTATCTTAATCCCGTCGACAAGGAAAC
>NZ_LWFZ01001258.1:0-17063 GCF_001635225.1 Oleiphilus sp. HI0086 | reverse complement strand
TGCTCATTCTCTTAGAAAGGCCTTAATTGCGCCCAACATTGTTTCACCGATGCCAGACAGAAAAAAAGAGGCTTCACGCCTCTTTTAGATTTAGAATTTTTCTATCTCGGCGGCACTGACCGCCATTTCCTGGTAATTCCGATAATCAACTGCTCCGATGCTGGAGCCAAGCATATTGGATATTGAGAACAGCTCCATGGACGTCGCACTTTCAGCACTACCCTGGTGAACCTCATTAAGTACGATCACCGCGTAATCTCCACCCATAATTTCGAACCCAACAATATTATCTGCAAACTGTTCTTGCTTAGCTAAGGTAAACAGCTTGGTAACAACTTCACGGTTCAACATCACATCATCCCGTCGAACACCGTTATGCTGCTTCCAATTCACGCCCATTTCTTGAGCGACAGCAACAGCATCCTCACCCGCTGCGATTCTTGAACGATAAGCCTCTCCAACCGATGCCGCAAACTCTGCTGACTTACTTACTTTAATTTCGTCACGCACCTGCTCTTTTACAGATTCAAGCGGCAAAATGCTAGGCTCATGCAAAGCATCAACTCTAAACACAACAGAGCGACCTTCCGCAAATTCAATCAACTCACTGTTATTTTGCTCAGTAACCAGCTCATCCGAAAACAGCACCTTTTGTACTCTCGGGCTTGCGAAAATTTCATTCACAGTATCGCTAGAAACCCCAGCCAACTGCCTCACTTCAAGAGACAGCTCATCAGCTGCCTCTGCCAGATCAGGAGAAGAGTAAGTAATATCTGCAACATTTTCGGCCAGCTCCGCATATAACTGGTCAGCTTCTTCCTTACGATAACGCTCTTCAAGACCAGCACGCATTTCTTCAAATGCCGGAATTTCATTTGTTTCAATCGACTCAAGCTTAATCAAGTGATAACCAAATTCGGTCTTAACCGGAGCGGATACTTCTCCAGCGGCAAGCGCAAACAAAGCGTTCTCAAAATCCGCAACATACACGCCTTTACCAGAACGACCCAAATCACCTCCAGCAGACGCAGAACCTTCATCTTCTGACAACTCTTTAGCCAATGAATCGAACGCTTCACCTGCTAACAACCTAGCTTCTACTGCTTTGATTTTATCCAGTGCCTGCACTTCAGTCGTATCGTCATCAATTTTAATCAATATATGAGCAGCCGTTCGTTCTTCTTCACCTACGAATTCTGCTTTCTCAGTTTCGTACATTACCATGATTCGCTCTTCATCCACCTCAATTGATTCGGCAAGAGACGCGCGATCAATCGTTAAATAAGAGACATCAACATTACGCGCTTTCTTATACGCATCTTTATGCTCTTCATAATAAGTCGCGACATCTTCGTCACTTACCGCGATTGACTCTATATAATCACTTTTGAAAACTGTAGCCAGACCAAAGTCTCTTGTTTGACGATCCAATGCAACAATCTCATCTCTCTCGTTACCGACAACAAATGCTGAAGCGATCAAGCCTGAACGCGCCTGGTCAATAACAAACTGGGATTTCAAGGACTCTTTATATGATTTCAAAGTTAACGCAGCATTACGCAAAATCATCTGCATTCGTTCATTGCTGAACTTTCCATCGACCTTGAATTGGTCAATATTACGAATGTAGTTTTCAACAGCCTCGTCTGAGATATATAAATCTTTACCTTCTGCGTCCAATACCAAGATCTTTTCGTTGATCAGGCCTTCTAAAACTGAAGACTTTAACAAAGACTCTTCGATAAGATCCGGGTCTGCCCTTTCTCCCATCTGCGCAAGAATCTGGCGACGCTTACCTTCAACTGCCCTTAGGAAGTTACGCTCAGTAATCCCTTCACCATTCACCGTCGCTACTTCAGGTTCACCACTCAAACCTCCGACAATAGACTCTGCACCAAAAAGAGCAAAAACCACCACAATGACGCCAACAATAATCTTTGCGACAGTGCCTTGTGAATTATTACGAATGTCTTGAAGCATACCTTGATTCCTGATTCCCGGTTATTTCTTACTATGTTTATTCTTAATCGCTTACCGCCGCCGGCTTAATTTTTCAGAGCAAAGTCCTAAACCGTCATAAGCTTGTAATTTTTCTAGCCGCCGGATTGTACCCTACAGATCCTGATTTTAAAACAAATGAAATCACAAACGACTCCCCTTACTCACTGCATTAGTGAAAAATCCATCGTGTTGCCCCACAGCATTAGATTCAGACGCAAAATCTCCACGCTAAGCTAAACTTGTATAGCTCACTTAAAAACCTACTCAAGAACTCTTTTATGACCGCTACACACACTAAGCCACTCGTTCGCTCTAGGCTATCCAAATTCAATTCACCTCTTCTTGGTGCTTTTTTTTATCCTCGTCCTACTAATTGTAGGTAAAGCTAGCGCACAAACAGAACCCAGGTTATCCGAGTCATTTAGCGAAGCATCTTCTATGATCAAAGAAGCCAAGCTAAGTCAGCAAAAGATTAACAAAACAATCGCATCAACTGAGGCCTTACTTCGCGAATATCAAAGCTTATCGAGAGCCCTGGAACAAACAAATATAAACTTATCACATCAACAACAGATACATTCTCGCCAACAAACAACGTTGATTGACTATGAAGGCCAGCTATCGCAAGTATCGCAAACAGAGAACAGTTTGATACCAATGCTCCTGGAAATGATTGACTGGATTGATACGCAAGTAAATAACGACCTAGCTTTCCACCAACATAAGAGACTGGCACGTATCGCGGCACTCAAAGAAAAAGCATTTAACCCGGAAATACCGATAAGCCACCTTTACCACTCAGTGCTTGAAGCCTTTCAGATTGAAAACGAGTTTGGCTACAGCATTGAGTCATATCAGCAGGAGATCATAATTGATAACAAAGAAGTGGAAGCACAGATACTTCGGGTTGGGCGTATCGGAATGTATTTCCTCAGTCTTGATCAGCAAAGCGCTGGCTATTGGAGCCAACAAAAGCAAAGCTGGCTTCTGGCGAGCCCCGCCCTTCTTGAAAATGTTGCGCAAGGTATTAAGGTAGCCAAGAAGCAGCTTCCACCTTCCCTTTTAACACTTACTGTTGAAGCGGACGGAAATTAATACTATGAAACACCTCCAAAGCGCATTCATTATTTTCTGCCTGCTGACAACTCCTTGTTTGGCTAACGCTAGCACCGAACCGAACGGTAATCCGCAAAACACATTAAATAAGCTGTACCAAAAGATACAACAAGAAAGAACTCAGCAGGCTCAATCAAACCAAGCCCGAGAACGATCTTTTCAGCAACAAAAGCAGCAACAAAAAGAAAAACTTGCGGCCCTTCAAAAGGAGCTTTCCAATAAAAGAAAGGAACTTAAAACCCTCAACCAGACTGTTAGAAAAACCGAACAAAGCATTGACGATGCAAAACATCAGTTAGCAGAACGAAGTCACGCGCTAAAAGACCTGTTCTCTGTGTGGAAGCAAGCTGTTAAAGATGGTCAGTCGAATATGGAGGCCTCCATTATTAGTCATGAGTCACCTGCAAAGCTTGAAACATTTCGCATGCTGGCAACTAAAACAGCACTCCCCGACTCAGATGACTTAAGAGCCCTTTTCGAGCTACTTCAATATGATATTCAGCAAAACCGCCAAAGCCACACCTACCAAGGTGAAGTAATTACAGTAGATGGCCAGCGAAAACAGACGGTTATCCAACGCATTGGTACGTTTACCACGACCAGCGAAGGTAATTTTCTTGTTCACAACCCGGCGAATAACACTCTAAATACGCTTCCAATACAACCAAATTCAAAATACCAAAGAGTCGTTGAGCAAGCCGAATACCAGGCTCTAAGTCCCAACACACCCCTTACAGCGGTAATCGACCCTTCGAACGGTTTGATACTTGAACAGCTGGCACTGATTCCCAGCTTGGAAGATCGCTTCCACCAAGGCGGATATATTGGCTACGCCATTGTCACATTAGGTTTACTAGGGCTCTTACTAAGCTTGTTTAGATGGTTAACAATCAGCTACTCTCAACGAGCAATCAAAAAACAAATGAGATCACCGTAAATTGCAGACGCTAGCAATCCTCTTGGCCGAATAATTCAGGCCTATCAGGCATGCAAAGGAAATGAGGAAAGCAGTTCAAGTGACGAGCAAAGTACTCAGCTAAAACATGATACGCTTGAAGTTCAGCTACAAGAGATCGTTATGTCCGAGATGCCTAAGCTGGATAAGGGCCTGGGGACAATCAAACTACTCGCTGCAGTCGCCCCTCTTCTGGGCTTACTCGGCACCGTTGTTGGCATGATCAATACCTTTCAAAGTATTACTTTAGTCGGAAACGCAGACCCAAAACTAATGGCTGGCGGGATATCACAAGCGCTAATGACTACAGTTCTTGGACTACTGGTAGCCGTGCCACTACTATTCTCTCACAATCTGTTAGCAGCAAAGTCGAAAAAGGTTCTTATGTTCCTTAGCCAGCAAAGCCTAGGCTTTATTGCAAAATATATGAGTGAACAAGGCTCAATAGAAGCTAACGCAGCTCAAGACACTCGCCCTTCCAAGGCAGACTGTTAAGATGACGCAAATTGGTTTCGACTTTTACTCAAGCATTGATCAATTAATCAAGCTCGGTGGTTTACCTGTCGCGGCCATACTGGCTCTGAGTGTATTAATCTTTATACTTTTTTTTGAACGCTTACTATTCCTAAGTCTCAGCTTTAAAAATACAATTTCAATGTTGGAGAAGTACTGGAGCGAAAGTGCTAGCTTGGCAAAGTCAGGACTAAATTCCTGGGACAAGCAAAGAGTTCAGGAAGCGCTGCTTTCTGAGGCAAGAGCAATGACACGCCACTCTTTTTGGCTCTTGAGAGCAGCGATTATTGCTTGTCCGTTAATCGGGCTAATGGGCACGGTAAGTGGAATGGTACTTGTTTTTGATCAAATATCGTTAAGCGGAACTGGAAACCCTCGTTTGATGGCCTCGGGAATATTTCAGGCAACCCTGCCTACCATGGCAGGCATGCTGATATCGATTATAGGGCTTATTATGCAATACATTCTGCGCCGCTTAAGTTTGCGCGCACAAGGTATACTCAAGCATCAATTCCCCCTATTAGAAGAAGGGGGCGTCAAGGCATGAGAACGCGCTTTCCTTTTTTCAACAATGAAGAAGAAGACGTAGAAATCAATATGACACCAATGTTGGATGTCGTATTCATTCTGCTAATTTTCTTTATTGTTACCACCAGTTTCATTCGCGAAGCGGGCGCTAACATTAACCGCCCTCAAGCCCAGACATCCAGCACACTGCCTCAACAGGCAATTATTGTAGCAATCACAGCTCAAAATAAAGTGTGGATCGATCAACGGCAAGTTGAACCACAAACCATCAGACGCAATATTGAGCGTTTATTGAGTGAGTCGCCAGAAAGCACTGTCATCCTCCAGGCCGATGAGCATGCACGGACCGGTTTATTGATACAGGCATTGGACCAGTGCAAACTTGCAGGCGCCAAGAACATCGCCGTTGCGACACGCAAAGAATCAAACAGTGGAATCTAGGTTTATGGATAACACCATTTGTCGACTGCCGCTAAGTCAAAGCCTTACACGTTGGGTACTCGCCGCCCTATTAGCCATAATCTGTGTATTAGCCATTAGCAAGCTTATGACGAGTCTGATTACTCCGCTTAGCGTCGAAGCTGCGATCTACAAATTTCTCAGCATTGACTTCATTCGGATTGAAGCAAACTCTTCAAGCGCGCCCGAGCAAGAAGAAGAGCTGCCACCACCCGAAGAAGCAGAACCTGAACCACCCAAACCCAAACTAATCGATCAAGCAGCGTTTAACCCCCGGCTTCCAAAGCTTTCGCTAGACTTGAGCCCTATCGATACACCTTCGGTGCCACTTTCATTAAGCCCACCTGAATTCCCGGCAAGTTCCCTTAAACCCATACAAAGTGCCGCCCCGAGTTTTGATGAGCAACTGTTTCCCTTGCTCACGCCAGACCCGCTCTACCCCAGAAGAGCAAAACGCGCAAGACTGGAAGGATGGGTTAATATTAGCTTCACTATAGGCTTGAATGGAAGCGTGAGTGATGTACAAGTCCTAAGCGCCGAACCAGAGGGCATTTTTGAAAACAACACCATACGTGCCGTCAAAAATTGGAAATTCAAACCTCAGCTTCTCGGGGGAAAGCCTAGCACTCGTCGGGTTGTTCAAACCATTAATTTTACTCTGGAAAAATAATGCTTTGGTTTATGTTTCGACACGCACATAGACGCCTTACTTTCCTGGTATTATCCGTGGCTTTGCTGAGCACCGGCGAAGCCTGTTCTGCTGACTATTCATTCAATGTACCGAGCGAGGTTTTGGAGTTACAGCCGAACAAGCATGCCCAAATCAATAGCCGAACCCAGCGAACACTTGCCCAAGCCTGGAGCGACTTTGAAAAGCAGCAAAGTGCCAAAGCACTTAGCACTCTAGAACGCGTTATTTCTGAAAATCAGCACAATCCCGTGGCTACATCTTATGCGCTCTATTCTGCCTCTCAGATCCTTGCTCAACTCGAACAATATGAACTGGCGATTGGCTTAATACAATTGCTTTTACGACTAGACTCTCTGAATGAGTCGTCCCAGGTTAAACAACATCTGCTGCTTGCCCAGCTGCAAATTCAAACAGGGCACTTTAGTGAAGCAAGCCAAGCGCTGCAAACACTCATATCATCCCAACAACCGAATCAGAGTATAGAACCAGAACAGCTAAGTGAGTGGTATTACTTACTGTCTTATTCACAGTTCCAGACTAAAGACTACTCAAACTGCTTTAACAGCGCCAAACATGCCTTAAAATTGGCTCACCCTAAGCAAGAAGCGCTTTATCAACTACAACTCAATAGCTTATTAGCGCTTAAAGATTACCCCGCGAGCAGACTTATCATCGAGAAGCTAATATCGCTCGAACCCACCAAAAAGGCTTATTGGCAACAATGGGTGCGTATAGCGATTCAATTAGGTGAGCATCAACAAGCCCTATCGGGCATGGAACTACTAAAAGAAACACAAGCCCTTAGTGCTACAGAAGTTTTACACTTATCACAATTACAGCTATCAGAAGGCCTACCTTTCCAGGCAGCTCTAATCCTCGAAGCCGCTCTAAGCGAGAAAACTGTCAAAGCCACAGCTGCGAATATTAAAAGGCTAGCCTATAGCTGGGAACAGGCAGGCCATAATGAGAAAGCCATAGATATACTAAGTTCTAGCTCCTTTATCACCAACTACCAGGACTCTGCTGACAACCTAGCAATTTTAAAACAGTTAAGCCGGCTCTTGGTTAAACAGGCCTTATGGAATGAAGTGATTCAAGTCATCCACGAGGTGAGTGGAGGTTCCTACATGCAATGGTTAGCTCTCGAGAAAGACTATAACAAAGACAAGGTTTTGATCGGTCTGGAGTTAGGTAGGTCTTTATTTTATTCTGACAAACTCAATATGGCTGAAACTTTGTTTACTGCGCTTGACGATCACTTGAGTAAGCTAAAACAAAGCAAGGCAAACCGCCACCAAGCCGACACTATCGATATTCACATCATCGAAAAACAATTAGCTCAGTGGACAAATTACCTTGCCAACATTAGCAAGCATTAGACGTTTAAAAGTCGATAATGCCTTGGACAGGCTCATCTATCGTAAGCTGCATTAACTCTTCATTACTGAGATTTTTGTACTTATCTGCTAGCTTGGCAATGCTCTTAACCAGCCCTCGGCAATCTTTTCCTGCCGCCTCACACTTATCCATATAGCGCTTAACAGTTGGCTGAAATGCCTTGACCCATGCTTGCTGCTCAGGCTCACTAAACTTTATAATTTCAACACCCTGCTCGGCCAAGGTATTTTGTGCAGTTTGTGCAAATTCTTCAGTGCGCTGCACAACAGCCAAAGCCAATTTCTGCTGAAAGTCCGACAGTAACTGCTTGGTTGGTTTATTCAGCCGATCAAAGCTACGACGATTCATACAAGTCTCAATGGTCGTTGGTGCAATATTCAACTCTGTATAGTACTTGGCTTGCTCATAAATTTTAAAAGGAATAAAGCCCATATCAACCCAAACGATTGCATCAACCACGCCTTGCTGTAGGGCTGAATAGATCTCTGGAAACGGAATACGAACAACAGAGTAGCCTAAGTCTTCTGCCGCACCCGGCGCATTCATAAATGACACCACCTTTTTGCCTTTTAAGTCTTCAGGTCTACGAATAGGTGTTTTGCTCATTAAGCTTAGAGGTCTCACTGGCATAACATGTGCTGGATAAACACCTCGTCGAGTGAACTCCTCAGCCAAGCCATCAGCCATTAGCTCGTTCACAATTCGTGCAGTTAAGTAAGGGTTGGAAGGGGCTATATAGGGGAGCTGGATGGTTTTAAACAACTCAAAACCTTTTGCTTCGGCCAGTGTATAACACGTCCCAAAATCAGCCACGCCAGCGCGTAAAGCTTTGAAGCCTCCGGTGACACCATAGAGAGACCCACCGCCATACATTTTAATTTGCAATTCGTTGTTGGTTTTACGTTGTATCCAATCAATCCCTTTCTGCCAAACCGGTGGTAAATGAGAAACAGGAGGCGCCGGGTGTGCAAACTTCCACTGTGTCACTTTGCCACTCGTCGGGATCGAACCACCCTCCTCTAGCAACCAGGCGTCAACAGGTGTCGCGGAATAGGAAGTTGACGCGCCACTCATGAAGGCCAACACAAACCCAAGCATACGAAGCATTGCTTTAATTCTCTTAAACAACTCTTTTTATCTTTTATTATCGATATTGTTAACACTTAACGCCTGACTGACAGCCAGTTGGATATCCATAATTATGACAAATATCAATTCATGGACTACATTGTATAAACCTACAGTTCTATAAGAGATTGGTCAACGTGTCAGCCACAATCACCGACGATATTCCCTATTCAGGTTACTGCGCCCCTGGCTATGAAGCCGTGAAGGAGGCTTTTCTAGTAAACCTCAAAGAACGGAATGAAATTGGCGCTAGCGTTGCCGCCTATAATCACGGCGAAAAGGTAGTCGACTTATGGGGGGGGGGTTATAAGGATAAAGGTAAAACACAACTCTGGGAGGAGGATACTCTTTGCTGCGTTATGTCCGTTACCAAAGCTATCGCTTCCCTCGCTGTACTCTCACTTGCGGACAGAGGAATCATCGATCTCGACCAGCCTGTCTGCACGTATTGGACAGAGTTTGCTCAGGCGGGAAAAGACAAAATCACAGTACGCTGCGTTTTGGCTCAACTCGCAGGCGTTCCTGTTGCCGATGCAGCGCCTGCCGGTTCCCTCTATCAAAAAGGGGTTGTCGAGCAAGCATTAGAAGTTCAAGCACCACTTTGGCCCGCAGGCTCTACTCCCTGCTACCACTCTTTTACTCATGGCCCTCTGTGCCAGGCTTTGATCAGTAAGTGTACCGGTCAAACCTTAGGGCAATATTTGCAAGAAGAAATATTTGGGCCAAACAATATTGAATTCTACCTAGGCATGAATGAAAGCCAGATTACTCGTTGCGCCGATATCGTCATATCTAATGGTGTTCCTACCTTACAACAAGTCAACGACCCAAACTCTTTACTTGCTAGAGCTTGGAAACCAATCCCGGACCCTCAGCGTATGTTTGAGGACCCTGATTTCCGAACCCACGAGTTCGGGTCTGGCAATGGCCATAGTAACGCTAGAAATATCGCAAAGATTTATAGCCTATTGTCAATGGAAGGAACTATCGATGAACTCAATCGAGACCATCGACTTATCAGCAAAGCGGCCTTGGAAGACGCGATAAAAGAGCAGTGGGATGGTGTTGAAGTCATGACCCACCGCCACTTTCGCTATGGAACGGGCTTTATGTTGAACAACCCGTATTTTAAAACAGGTGACAACCCTAGAAGCTTCGGCCACCCCGGTTTAGGCGGCGCTATTGCTTTTGCTGACCCAGATGCAAAAATCAGCTTTGGCTATTGTGGCAATCGAGTACACCCGATTAATGAAACAGGGCCCTGCGCCAAAGCCTTAATTGATGCTTTGTACAGCTGCATATAGCAACGCCAGCCAACTAAACCTAAGCAGTCACTGGCCCGCTATGAAAACGAAATTCTTCATCTGGCTGCTCGATTAATTCCTGCTCTTTCTCTCTGAAAAAAGCGACTCTCTCGTCGAGCCCTTCTTTGCAATAACCCGAAGCAAGTTTTAGATAGTCTTGATAGTGACGAGACTCCGACTTGAGCAAAGAAATATAAAAGTCCTTTAACTCATCGTCTAGCAAGGGCGCTGTCTTGGCAAAGCGCTCGCAGGAGCGCGCTTCAATAAATGCGCCAATGATCAGTAGATCAATCACACGGTCAGGATCTTGTTTTCGGACAGAATCTCTAAGCCTTGCTGCATAGCGTGATGCCGTCATGTGACCGTATGCCAGTTTACGTTTTTTGATAAATTTCATTACCTGTTCGAAATGCCTGAGCTCTTCACGAGCCAAGCGAGACATCTTCATCAGCAAGTCTGGATTACCCGGATAACGGTGAATCAGGTTAAGCGCTGTCATTGCTGCTTTCTTCTCACAGTGAGCGTGATCCAGCAGCATGATATCCTGATTAGCCAGGGCATTTTCGACCCAAAGGTCAGGGGTTTCACAGCCAAGAAAGCTATATATTTCACTTAAGTCCTGGTTTATCTCACTCACAAACATTACTCACTGATATCTTCATCTAAATTTAAAAATTCTTTCATAGCACACCAAGACGCTAGCTTATCCTCTTTCGACATGGCTGCATTGGCAGGACTGGTCGAAGGTAAGTTCAGGGTTGTATCAGGAGTAACTGAAACGCCGATAAACTTCTTGTACAACTTGGCTGCAGCCTGACCGTTAAACGCAATCAGCTTAATACTCGGGTTCTGTTCAAGCATGCCTTGAATATCATTCGCCTTCATAGTGGACTGGTCGATATTCGAATCCAGACTTCCTGGGCGGTAGCATGAATGAGCGACATCCCAAATCGCGATACCGCAGCGTTTAGCCTCTTCCAGGCGTTGCACATAAGGCAAGGCCAGGTCAAAACTGCATAGTTGCGCCAATATCCACCAGAAGGCATTGCGAGGATGTCCGTAGTATTGCTTCTCTTGCAGGGATTTAACACTGGGCATCGTGCCTAATATTAGAACTGTTGGCTCTTCTCCAAGCACCGGAGGAAAGCCTTTATCGATTACTTTTTGCGTTTCAGCCATTATACTTCACACTAATAACGCTAGAACTTTAATGTCACCGCTGAAGATGCCTTGATCGCCTTCTGCGTTGCCGCCTCAATTGTTTCACCCAAGGCCAGTGCAACCCCCATACGGCGCTGCCCCTTTACTTCGGGCTTGCCGAACAAGCGCAAGTGCACATCAGTATCAGACAAACATTCTTCAAGGTTACCAAAGCAAAGTTGTTTGGACTCCCCCTCAACCAAAATGACCGAGGACGCTGCCGGACCAAGCTGTTTAATCTGGGGAATAGGCAATCCAAGAATAGCCCGCGCATGCAAAGCAAACTCAGAAAGATCTTGCGATACTAAGGTCACTAAGCCTGTATCGTGTGGCCTAGGTGAGACTTCACTAAACAAGACTTCATCGCCTTTTACGAATAACTCAACGCCAAAGATACCATTGCCACCCAGGTTTTCAGTCACTTTATGAGCGATATCCTGAGCCGCTGCCAAGGCCTTTTCGCTCATTGCTTGAGGCTGCCATGACTGTTGATAATCACCATTCTTTTGGACATGGCCAATCGGCGCACAGAAACTTGTCTGACCAGCGTGGCGAACAGTTAATAAGGTTATCTCATAATCAAAGTCGACAAAGCCTTCGATAATGATGGTGCCTGCCCCTGTACGGCCACCTTCTTGTGAATATGCCCAAGCGGCATCAATACCATCCTCAGTCTTCACAGTGCTCTGGCCTTTGCCAGAGGAGCTCATAATCGGTTTCACCACACACGGCAAACCAATCTCCTGAAGCGCTTGTCGATAAGCCTCATAATCGCTGGCAAACTGATAGGGAGAGGTTTTTATGCTCAAATCCTCTGCCGCCAAGCGCCGAATACCTTCGCGATTCATGGTGAGATTAACTGCACGTGCAGAGGGAATAACCTGGTAGCCTTCTTTCTCTAGCGCCACCAATTCAGCGGTCGCAATGGCTTCGATTTCTGGCACAATTAAGTGTGGTTGCTCTTTCTCGACCACCTCTCTAAGCGCTTTTGGGTCAAGCATATCGATCACGTAACTGCGATGTGCGACTTGCATCGCCGGTGCATTGGCATACCTGTCCACAGCAATCACTTCGACACCAAAGCGCTGTAATTCGATAACCACTTCTTTGCCCAGCTCACCAGAGCCGCAAAATAATACCTTTGTTGCCGTAGGCGATAAGGGCGTGCCAATGCTAGTCATTTTGATAAACCTGTTGTCAGTTGTGAGGATAAATCTAGATATAGGATTTCTGTTCGCGCTCTTTAGCGAGCTCTAGTATTTTTTTCTTTTCAGTATTGTCCATGCCCCACCAGCGGGATATTTCGTCACCCGTGCGGTGACAACCCACACAGACATCATTTACATCAAGTGCACAAATACTGACACATGGAGACGGGACTTCATTCATTTCTTCTGGCATACAACTACTCTTCGCTAACGACTATTCGGCAACTACTTTCTAATAAAAACATAAAATGTGAAACGTCGATCTTAACAGGCAAACACTTAGTCCTCCAGAATCAACCCTGATTCATAGCGCTGACCGTTTTGAACATAGTGCGCTGCACTTAGACTGAGCATTTGAATCTCCTGCTCACTTAAAGCACGTTTCACCTTGCCAGGACTACCCAGCACCATCGAGCCATCCGGCACGACCATATTTTCAGGTATCAAGGCGTTCGCGCCAATCAAACAATTCTTACCAATTTTCGCGCCATTCAGTACAACGGCATTAATACCAATCAAGGAATTCTCTCCGATATGGCAACCGTGCAACATGACCTTGTGGCCAATCGTCACATTTTTCTCTATTTGTAAGGGAAAGCCCGGGTCAATATGAAGAACAGAACCGTCTTGAATATTGCTATTTTCACCAATGATAACTTTATCGTTATCCGCACGAATCACCACATTAAACCAGATGCTAGCACCCTCATGGACTTCGATATCGCCAATTAATGATGCGTTTGGCGCAACAAACGCTGCGTCACCAATAAATTTTGGTTTTTTGCTTCCCAAGGAGTAGATCATTTACCTTCACCGTCAAAAATTGTTATGTTCGCATCAAATGCAATATTCATCAGTTCAACAAGCACCACGGCAGACAAGCCCCAAATTTCATAACGCTCGCCCTGATGGTGGTAATCATAGCTTGGCACAGAGAATGCCAGACCTTTGTAGGTCATTCTATCACGACGCACGGGTTCTTCATTTAAAAAGAAACTCACCGGCACTTTGAAAATACTGTCTAGTTCATCTAGATTTGGCTTTAATTCTATCTCTGGCTCCACCAGGCCGACAAAAGGCGAAACACGAATACCGTGCAGGGATATCACCTGACTCAAAGGCCCTAGCAGCTCAACTTGTTCAGGGTGGACGCCAATCTCTTCATGACACTCTCGAAGTGCAGTATTAACAAGTGTTGTATCTTCCTCATCATACTTCCCCCCCGGAAAGGCTACCTGCCCTTTATGTGTATTCATATGTTGCGCCCGGCGCGTGAAAATAATCTGAGGCTCTGGTTCGCGGGTTAAGGGAACTAGAATACCTGCCTCGGGTAACTCTTCGACAATATTTTTTGGCTGATGCTGCTCGATTCGCGCTCTCAGTAAATTAATTATTTGCATTGGGGATTAGAGGTTCCAAAACTTAAGTGGCGAATAAGGAGCTCGTTGACAGATCTAGTAAAAAAGCTCACTCAGATAAAGATCTCAAGTTGTTTACTAAGCCAAACTTTAGCATACTGCCCCCTCAATAAAAATCACTGGTGAGAAACCTATGAAATTCTGCAGTCATTGTGGCGACGATGTTGAGAAAAAGATTCCTGAAGATGATAACCGACAGCGTTACGTCTGCTTAGGCTGTGAACATATCCATTACCAGAACCCGAATATTGTTGCCGGCACCATTCCCACTTGGGGCGATAAGGTATTATTATGCAAGCGCGCCATCGAACCCCGTTTAGGCTATTGGACTCTGCCAGCGGGTTTTATGGAAAACCAGGAAACGACAGAAGAAGCCGCTATGCGTGAGACCTGGGAAGAAGCAGAAGCGAAGGTAAACCTAAAAGGCTTATTTACTATGATCAGCGTCCCGCAGATTGATCAGGTACATATCTTTTTTCTCGCTGAACTAAAACAGGAGAGCTACGCTGCAGGTCAAGAAAGCCTAGAAGTAAAACTCTTCGACGAACAAGATATCCCCTGGGATGAAATCGCTTTCCCAACAGTTAAACGCAGTTTGAAGACGTTTTTCGAAGACCGAAAACGGGGCACTTACGGTGTGCATGTCAGTGATATTTTCCGCGAACCACGTGAGATCCCTGAGCATGTTGCAGATTTACTTGATTAAGACCAGATACTTAAAGGCCGGGAGTTAAAAAATGAAATACCTACATACTATGGTTCGTGTCAAGGACCTAGAAGCCTCTCTGGACTTCTATTGCAATAAACTAGGGCTCGTTGAGATTAGTCGCAAAGACAGCGAGAAAGGCCGATTCACACTAGTATTTCTTGCGGCACCGAACGATGCTGATGAAGCGAGAATTACCAAAGCCCCTTGCCTGGAACTAACATACAATTGGGACACTGAAGACTACACCGGCGGTAGGAATTTCGGGCACCTGGCCTTTTCTGTCGACAATATCTATGAGCTATGTGAAAAACTACAGTCACAAGGATTAACGATCAACCGGCCTCCGAGAGACGGCTACATGGCCTTTATTCGTTCACCCGATGGCATATCAATCGAACTTCTACAAAAGGGCGATAAACTTGCACCTGAAGAGCCTTGGGTATCAATGACGAATACGGGGGAGTGGTAAAGAGTTTAAGGGGTGTAGGTCTTAATAATTTCTTTAACTCTTCCCTGCTGCTTCACCTTTCGCAAGTGATGATTAAATGCAGAGACAATTGCCTGATGATCAGCTAAAGACTTAACAATCGCCATGTGAAGCTCACGCTCAGTATAAGCGGGCTCTACAAATTTAAGCTGTTCGTTAAGCATCTTATTTTTCTGCATCAAGCGACTCAAAATCAAATGATCACCAATGCCGATATCTATCCGCCCCAGTGCCAGCATCTTTAACATGCTTAAGGCGTTTACCATTGGGGTTTTATTCAGCGCTGAAGCATTGTCGAAACTATGACCAAAACTCGCCCCCTTTCTTACTCCTATTTTTAAACCTTTTAGATCATCCAATTTCTGATATGAAATCGCTTCGCTCTGATCAGAAATAAAGCTAATTTGATTAACATAGTAAGGGTCGGAATAAAGGAAATTGCTCGCTCTTTGCTCGTTAAACCATAAGCCGATCAATACATCAACCATGCCTTTTTCGGCTTCTGCTAATACTCTTCGCCAAGGCTTAATTGAGACTTCAACGGGGTAGCCTGCACGCTCGAAAGCTTCTATTACAATCTCTGTTGCCAATCCTTTGCGCGGCTGCTGTTCATACAGAAACGGCTCCCAAGGCGGGCCTGCCAAACGTAGAGCTTTCTTAGGCGCCACATTCGATGCGCCTTCATCATTAAGGCCTTGACCTGCAAACACCCTCATACTGACAAGCAGCAACCCGCCAATCAGTATGAGAGCATTTCGAAGCACTGGTAGCATAAACAACAATACCCTGATCAGGACTTTAGCTGTTATCAGCTAGATAGAACCAGGTATCAAGCACCGAATCGGGATTTAGTGAAATACTATCGATATCCTGCTCCATTAACCAACGCGCTAAGTCAGGATGGTCTGAGGGGCCTTGCCCACAAATACCAACGTATTTGTTTGCTCGCTTGCAAGCGTTAATAGCATTTTCCAGTAGTGCTTTAATCGCCTCGTTACGCTCATCAAACAAGTGAGCAATGATTCCAGAATCTCTATCGATACCGAGTGTTAACTGAGTTAAATCATTGGAACCAATTGAGAAACCATCGAAGTGCTCCAGGAACTGATCTGCCAAAATAGCATTTGCAGGCAGCTCACACATCATAATGACTTTCAGGTCGTTCTCACCACGCTTTAGGCCTTTCTCGGCCAGCAATTCTACCACGTGCTTGGCCTCGCCAACTGTTCTGACAAAAGGCACCATAACTTCAACATTGGTCAGGCCCATTACATCGCGTACACGCTTAAGCGCTTCACACTCTAAATAGAAACAGTCACGGAAGGTTTCAGAAATATAGCGCGATGCACCACGGAAGCCGAGCATGGGGTTTTCTTCGTCTGGTTCATATAATGTGCCACCGATAAGGTTGGCGTATTCGTTAGACTTAAAGTCTGACAAACGAACAATCACACGTTTTGGGTAGAACGCCGCAGCCAGTGTCGAAATACCTTCAACCAGCTTATCGATATAGAAATCAACCGGAGAGGCATATCCACTGATACGCTGCTCGACTGTTTGCTTAAGGTCAGGCGGCAAGGTGTCGAAGTTCAGCAAGGCCTTAGGGTGCACACCAATCATTCGGTTGATAATAAACTCTAGACGAGCCAGACCAACACCTTCATTTGGCAGTGCCCTGAAGTCGAAAGCCCTATCGGGGTTTCCGACATTCATCATAATTTTGAAATCCATATCAGGCATCGAATCGACAGAGTTTTCTTTCAACTCAAAGTCGAGTAAACCTTCATAGATAAATCCGGTATCACCTTCTGCACAAGAGACGGTCACTTCTTGCCCATCGCGCAATACATCACTGGCATCACCACAACCAACAACAGCTGGAATCCCAAGCTCACGCGCAATAATCGCGCGTGAGCTTGGGATTCCAGCTGTTGTTGGTTGTGGTGAT
>NZ_LWFZ01001257.1:0-1023 GCF_001635225.1 Oleiphilus sp. HI0086 | reverse complement strand
ATTGAAGTGTATTGCCGTCACTGGTTTGGCTTTGAAAGAGGCTGTTCAACTGGTTGAACTGAATACGATTAAGCATTCCGGCAAGTATTTTCAAAAGCTGCCCGGTAGAAAACTCTTGCTCGGCAAAAAGAGCTTTGGCCTTCGCTGTTGTGTCGGACTGGATGCGCGGAAAATTAAAGGGAGTTGTTAATAGTTCAGGCTCTAAAAGGCTGCCAAGGAGTTTCTCTATCGCCTGGTTTTGTTCGCCGCTGCTATTTGCGGCAGGTAATAAGTTTCGGCTAATGCCTAGCAGGGTCGCTTTTAAATCGCTTGATATTGTCTTGTCTTGGCTTGGATCGGCTGCCGTGTTGCTATGTTGCTTTACAAGTTGCTGCAGCATGTCTAGTGCTTGCTTCGTGACTGCAGAGCTTGTTTGGTTGGTATTTTGAGGAGAGGGGGTTCCAGAAAGCGGGTTATTGGCAGTAGGTTTGGTCTGGTCTGCTTGCGCTAATGCTATTTTGTTCAAGGTTTTGAGGTTTTGGAGTTGCTCGAGTATTTGTTGTTTGTTGGTGGTGTTACTGAGCTGTGACTCCATGAAAAGACCGCTGTGTTTTAAGGCGTTTCTAATTGTGTCAGGAGAGCTTAGAGTGTCGCCTTGACGGCTGGCTTGAGAGATCTGCTCTGCGTGAGGAAGAGATTTGATCAGTGTTGCGATGCTTTCTAGCGCAACTTTTCGAGTAAGCGGCGATGAGCCTTGTGTAGGGGAGAGCTGGGTTTGTTGAGCGCTGGCTACCTTTGTTTGATTTTGAGAAATGGGCGGCGTTTGCGAAGTCGCTTTACTCATCTCATTCAGGGCAGCGAAGCCGGTACCAAGAGACAGTTGCTTCGGTAGCAGTTTTGCTAAGGTGCCTAATAGTATTTCGGTATTGATGCTGCCTTTGTCTGCTGGGATTTGAGCTGTGCTTCTATTAGTCGGACTGACAAGGATCAAAGCCTTGCTCTGTTGTGTTGATGAGCTTTCAAGCTTGACTAATAGCGTCTGAC
>NZ_LWFZ01001256.1:0-666 GCF_001635225.1 Oleiphilus sp. HI0086 | reverse complement strand
ACCTGCCTCATAAGCCTTCTCTAAAGATAGTTAAATAAAGAGAAAGCCTGTTCTAGGCTTTCTTAACTAAAATGCGCCACCAAAAAGTTGATTTTCGATTTGGTGGCACATGGCATTAACTGCCATAAGTTGAGCTTCCATCGCTCGCGCTACCGAATTGGTGTTTAGCTGGATTTCAACATCCTGTCCCTGCTTTATCGCAGAAATTTTCCCATCTTTATGACCGATAAGTGTGATTACCTTGATGTCCTTTTCGTGCGCGGTTTGAATTGCTTGAACAATATTGCTGCAGTTGCCATCGATAGATAGTGCAATCAGGGTGTCTCCTTCGAAACCAATGGCTCTAATTTGCTTGGCATAGCTAAGGTTGTAATTGCCGTCCTTCGCAATAGCAGAAATAGTTGTGGAATCGATAGAAATATTGATCGCAGGAAGGCTTGGGCGTTCGAATTCCTGTTGGTTCATTAAGCAGGTTGTTAAAAGGCTTGCGATTGGTCCAGATAGACCGTTCCCGCAAATAATCAGTTTTTTATCGCTCAGAAGTGTCTGTGTAATTAGGTTGCAAGCTTGCTCCAGGTTTTCACTAAGTGCTTCAAGGTTTGCTGCGGCAGAATCAACAGCTTCACATAGGTAGTTTGATAGTGGTGATAGTTCGGACATTTCTAG
>NZ_LWFZ01001255.1:0-1064 GCF_001635225.1 Oleiphilus sp. HI0086 | reverse complement strand
TATGAAAGCATTAGTAATTGTTGCACACGGCTCACGACGAGCGTCCTCCAATGATGAAGTACGGGAGCTTTCCCGTAGCGTTCAGAATAAGGTCGGCGCTCAATATGCGATCGTCAATACTGGCTTTTTGGAGCTGGCTGAGCCATTAATACCCGACTCAATTATCCAGTGTATAGAGCAGGGAGCATCTGAAGTAGATGTCTTGCCTTACTTCTTGTCAGCCGGTAGGCATGTTATAGAAGACGTTCCGGCCGAAGTTGCTAAGGCTAGGGAGCAGTACCCTGATGTTAAGATAAACATTAAGACTCATCTGGGAGGTATGCCTGCGATGGTCAGTTTGATTCAGGATACGCTAAGCGTATCCTGATGAGCCTCGTTATAATTAGCGAGTCGTGGCTTTTTTAGTTTTCGTCTTTCTTGTCTTGGCTTTTTTTGTAAGTAAGCCTTCAAGCTCCTCGAGCGCTTCTCCTGAAAATACTGCCAGGTTCTGCATGCTTGGCAAGGTGTCACGACAACCGGTATAGCCAAAATTCAGTGAACCATCATAGCTTAAACAAGTAATATTCAATGCGCCGCCATGGGCGATTAATGATACTGGGTACATCGCCTCAAGTTTACAGCCATTGTAGTAGAGAGCCTTTTTCGGTCCAGGGACATTAGATATTGTAATGTTAAAGGCTGGACGCATTCTTCCGCCCAGGCCTGTGAGAAGCTGTAAAGAGTAGGGTGCCATCATCAGCATCGTGTACTGTGTCAGCGATGCTCTAGGCAAGCTTTGTAAGTGCTCCTTCGCAATCTGGGTCGACTCTTTAATGGTTGCTAAGCGGCGAAGCGGGTCCGCTTCATTGGTTGCTAAGCTAGCGATCATAAAACTAATGGCCGTACCTGTGCCTGTGTCATCCGCAGGGCGAATATTAACCGGAATACCTGCTGTTAAAGGTTGCTCAGGTAATTGTCCTTTTTCTAATAGGAACTGCCTCAACGAGGTGCCACATAAATAAAGCACAATATCGTTTAACGAGGCATCCGCCTCTGCTGCCAGTTTCTTAATTCTGTCTAAAGAA
>NZ_LWFZ01001254.1:0-718 GCF_001635225.1 Oleiphilus sp. HI0086 | reverse complement strand
ATGAACCAAAAGTCATTGTATAAATAACTGTCATTGCCCAAGTATGCTTGTTATCAAAGATTTTGTACTGACGCGTTAAGCTCTCACCGATCTGACCTGGAATCGCTTTCAAAGCAAATACTGTCGCTGCGATAACAATAGGTAATACGATCCACTTACTTACACCAAAACCTGAACCACCCACTTTCTCAGGAAGCATCAACCATAGGCCGAAGATTGCACAAGCAAAGCCAACCAGCAACATCATTGAAATTAAGCCGAAAGAACCAACAGGGCCAGGAATACTTGGCGAAATGTGGTCTTCACGCAAGTTATTCATACCGAACCAGCCAGCAAGTGCGAGAGGAATCAGGAAGAGCAACCACACGAAGCCTGCATTTTGAATCCATGCTTCAGTACCTGCAGGAATCTTACCGATCAAGGTACCTGAAGTATTAACTAGCGTCATTGACTCGCCGCCTAGTGCGCCGAACATGCCAACAGTCATCGCCAATGGAACCAGAATCTGCATCGTAGTAACACCAAAGTTACCCAGACCCGCATTCAAACCTAGCGCCAAGCCCTGCTGCTTCTTAGGAAAGAAGAAACTGATGTTTGACATTGAAGATGAGAAGTTACCACCACCAAAGCCAGATAGAAGCGCTAGTGCCTGGAAAACCCAGAAAGGTGTTTCAGGGTTAGACAGCGCGATACCTGTACCGGCTGCAGGTAGCATGAG
>NZ_LWFZ01001253.1:0-748 GCF_001635225.1 Oleiphilus sp. HI0086 | reverse complement strand
TCAAGACCTTCGCTCTAAAAGGCGTCAAGCTTAAGCTGGCAGGCGAGCAGCAAGCCCCTTCAATTTCAGTTGAAACAGTACAAATTTCCAAGCCCTATGCGAGAGCTAAAATCTCTGAAAAAGGCGAGATGAGCCTGGCTCAACTAAGTAAATCAAAACCGAGTGAGACAGAAGAAGGAAACACTGTAACAGAAGATCATTCGCAAGAAGAGCACAAAAGCGAAACAGCAGGAGAACAAGACCAAGCAAGTCAGCCTGCGAATATTGCCATCAATCGAATTATTATTGAAGAAGGCCGCTTCGACTATATCGATGCTTCATTAACACCGGTTTTTAATACTTATGTCGAGCAATTCTCCGGCGACATCACTAATATTTCTTCAGACATTGATGCCCACTCAAAAGTAGCACTATCTGGAAACCTCGATACCTATGGAAAAATTGCCATTAATGGCACAACTAACCCACTCAGCGCTCAACCTAATACTGCCTTAGATATTCAGGTCAACAATATTGACCTAAGTACCGCCAGTCCATATTCGGCTAAGTATGCTGGCTACCTGATCGATAAAGGCAAGTTGGATCTTGACCTGGCTTACGACATCAAGGGCTCTAAGCTGAAAGCGGACAATAAAGTCTTTATAGATCAATTTAACTTTGGAAAGTCTGTCGATAGCCCCGATGCCACAGTCTTACCACTTCCTCTGGCTATAGGTATTATGAAAAACCTCGATGGTGAAATAGATAT
>NZ_LWFZ01001252.1:0-1008 GCF_001635225.1 Oleiphilus sp. HI0086 | reverse complement strand
TAAAGGCACAGGTAATGAGAATATAGGGCAAGGCAACAACGGCTGCATTGGTGTCTGGCAGGGCGTATTGGAAAACCCGCCCTCAGTTGTTGTTGGCAACAACAATGAAGCCTATCGAGCTTACCGCCACACCGGCAACAGAGTCTGCAGCTACGCTTATCGCCTTAACGGCGACACTGGCAATCGCAATAACAGCTCCTTGGTTATCAAGTACGACTCGCGCGACGGTAGTGTCGTAAGCTGCGGCACTCACGCAGATCTACCCGCTTGCTAACTCTTCCTTAAGCGCTTGATGATCATCAACGATTTATTTCTGTTTTAGCGATACACTGCACACGCTAAACTAATAACCCGTTTTTCATCGTCGATACTGACAGAGCTATTTATGTCGAACACAAATCAAAGCTGCTGCGATTCAGCCGTCAAACACACCCTTAATCCTTTAGATGATATCATTGAGCGCTTAAAAAAATTGGCAAACCCGATATCGGAGACAGAATCAGTTGCACTTATTGATGCACACGAAAGAGTGCTCGCTGAAGACTTAGTCTCTACACTTAATGTACCGCCCACAGATAACAGTGCCGTTGACGGCTACGCACTAAACCTTGATGACTTCTCTGAGGGTAAAGCCTTCTGTATCTCACAACGCATTCCTGCCGGGCACCAACCCGAGACACTTGAACGTGGCACTGCTGCGAGAATATTTACCGGCGCCTCGATACCAGCAGGAGCGAACTGCGTCATTATGCAAGAACAGGCGACAATCAATGAGCACAACAAGGAGGTAACCTTTTCCTCCCAGCCTAACGCTAAGCAAAATATTCGCCCTCGAGGTCAAGATGTTCAACAAGGCCAGGTTATTTTACAAAAGGGCCTAGTCCTTTCCCCTGCCCGCGTTGGCTTAATTGCTTCGATTGGTATTGATAAGGACAAAGTGTTTCGAAGACTAACAGTCACTAGTATATCGACTGGAGACGAATTGGTAGAACCGGGCGATAAGCCCTC
>NZ_LWFZ01001251.1:0-1009 GCF_001635225.1 Oleiphilus sp. HI0086 | reverse complement strand
CAAGCCGTTTAAAATAAGATGAACACTAGAAAAACCAAGTGGGAGATGGATATATGAGGCAACGAAAAACGCAGCCGATAGTACGCCGACTTGAGGTAAGTGGTCGTAATCGAGCTTCTTTAACCCGATCGCCACCCCCACTACACTAAGTACAACACCAGCTGCTAGAACCGGCGCCGCAAGCGCACCATCAACTATATGCACGTTGGCACCCTCTACTTAAGTTCATGGGCTTGCACCCAAATGACAGCGTCTTGAGACAGCTCTTTACCTTTAAATTTCTTTTGTGGCCCTACGCCCAGCGCAGCAAAACCCCATTGACCCGCCTTCGGTATCGCAAACGTGAATGTTCCGCTAGCATCGGCATAAATTGTCATCGTAATAAATGCTTCTGCAGGAACTTGAATCGTGGGATCACTAGAGAACGCATTCTTTGACATTTCAGGTAAATAGTTGATGTATTCAACTTCGATTTCCGCAAAAGGTACGGGCTTTCCGTGACTTCGCACAATGCCAGTGAAGCTTCCGCCCTCATAGATCGCGTAGGGTTTCGTAAGGGGCACGATTTCAGCTGGCAAGTTTAAGTCACTTTCCCAATCGCTTGGCAGGCTGCCTACATTGATAATGGTTTTTGCGAACTGTTGGATAAAAACATCTTCGCTTTTCTCCAAATATGGCGCCATTTCGAAGACAAAGATATTATCGCCTAAGCCTTTCAGCTTAACTGAAGACTCGTAAGAAATGCCCGTATTCTCGGCACTGGCCCAGTTACTTTCTACCAGCTTTGTGCTCAGATCTTTCTTCTTGCCTTTTTTGATGTGATAGAACGCAAGCGGCTTATCAACAGCCATCACATAACCATTGGCTGCTGGGTGGGTAAAGGGCATTCTCAATTCCACTATGCCGCCTTTGCTTCTTAATAGGTCAGGGGTATAGATCATTTGAAAATGTGCATTCGCAGTCGATGCAATCGTTAGCCATAAGCTAATTGCAACAACCCATTTGGTTA
>NZ_LWFZ01001250.1:0-1009 GCF_001635225.1 Oleiphilus sp. HI0086 | reverse complement strand
TCGATAGAAAATTTTAACTCTTCTCGTGCAGTCCGGAGAATTAAGCCTGGGCTTGACGAAATATCAGCTGTTTCCTTACTCATCGACTAGCACCATTTAGCGTTATTTTTTTTCCAAGTAAACTCTTGGCAAGCTGGTTTTCTTCAGTATCGGGATACATTTGCTCGAGTAAGCCTGCCAAAGTAATCACTTGCTGAGAACTATCATAATAATTGGCAATCCTGATTCCCAGCCATAAACTCTGAGCTGAGTGTTGCATACCGCGCTCACGAATCAACCGTACGAGGCGATTATAATAATGCTGAGCTCTTTCAAAATCGTTGGACTGGATCAGCAGCTCCGTTACACCAGATAGCGCACGACCATTACTACGATCCAAGCGCAAAGTACTGGTATAAGCTTCAATTGCTTCAGCACTATTACCTAGTTTAAGTTGGCATAAAGCGATATTAGAGAATATTTGTGAACGGCCTTCATAACGCGTATCTTCAGATGCTAGTTTAAACTGTTCAAGCGCCGCCTCAATTCTGTCAACTGAATACAAAAACGCGCCGTAATAACTTCTTCCACGCGTATAGCTTGGGTCGGTTTCCAAACTCTGTTTAAAGTAATTCTCAGCAGCAACTGTCTCCCCTTCCTGGTGGTAAACCAAGCCCATAGCTGCGTTAGCTGGGGCATCCAGTGGTGATATCTCCAACGCTCTGTTCAGGTGCTTTCGAGCTCGATGCAGGTCATCCCGCTTAATGTACTCAAGACCAAGCGTCACATAACGCCCTACTGCGACAACCGGATCGGCCTTATCAGTTAGCGAACTATTGGTCGTCGTCACACAAGCTTGCAAGAGAAGGCAGAAGACTATCAGCCAGCCCTTCAATAAGAATCTGTATTGTTTATTCAAAAACAGCATGCGAATTTAATCTGCCTTTTTCTATTTTTTATACGAGCCGCTTTCATTGCGGTCTCTTTTTCTATAAAAATTAACCAAACCAATATATTTTATAGCTGTTTT
>NZ_LWFZ01001249.1:0-593 GCF_001635225.1 Oleiphilus sp. HI0086 | reverse complement strand
CTCGATGCTGTTTGCTCAATTGCGCTTTTTCAATCCCCTTTTTCAGAACAGCCAAGCGGTCATCTATAACCTGCTGAATACAGCTATTCTCACTCANAAGCTCCTCACAGGCTTTACTCAATAAGCAGCTCAACACAGCATCCAGCTCCAGATTTTTTGGAGTCTTTGATAAGAGTTCACCGCTATCGATAAAGCTACTAGTCGAAACAACCTTGATATGAGGCCAACGCTGATCAGCTTCGTTTAAAAATGAATATGCCGAAAAGCTGGCGCTCTCCTCATCCATCACAACCAGAAAATAATCAGCGGGTTTATGTTCCAAAAAGGAAATAGCTGATTGAATAGAGTTTGCACTTTGTATACGCAGGCCTTTAAATTTAGCTACACGTCGCGCAGAAGAACATGCTAAAGAATCATCACTAACAAACAAGAAGGCTTTGTCTAATTGCAAGCGGGTCGAATTCCATGTCATCACTTAAATCCTTTTATGATCACTGACTACTAACCGAACAAACTTATCACAGGTGCCGAGACAAGAAAGCCCGACCATATAATTAAAGGGTCACGGGTCACATTCACCTTATAAGCATATT
>NZ_LWFZ01001248.1:0-814 GCF_001635225.1 Oleiphilus sp. HI0086 | reverse complement strand
CAAACCAGGTAAAGTGCAATATTTGTGTCGGTCGACTGGAAAAATCCAATAACCTTAATCGAGCTTCAGACATGCGGGGTTCCTTAAATAGATTGAATGAAAACTAGGCCACCATAATCAAAAGTCGATCCAACTAAGATTTTTTTCTTTACTTTCAACAAGATAAAAACAGATAATTACACAAACGACTTGCGCACAGACAGATTCCAACATATCCTCCAGCCAAAACGCACCATTCTGAAGCAATAGAAAGACTACCTTTTACTTCTCGCACCATATTACGCTCGCAAAACCTAAGCTATCACATGAAACAGCTTTACCAAGGAGCACACCAACTCATTGTGCACTATTTGAACAACCTGCATACAAACAATCTGCCCAAAAATCCAGCGTAAACCTAGGTACCTCAATCAAGACTTACCAAATTGGTGCCTTCATGACAGTGAAGAGCTACCCTACGCTTGACCCAAAGACCTATAAGAACGCTCAACACTACAATCGATAGTACCTTCCAGTCATTTATCTATGAAACTCTGGGCATAAAAAAACCGGCCTGAGCCGGTTCGGTTTTTTTTCACTCAGATACGCTTACAAATTATCAAGCGCTGAATTAAAGGTATCACTTGGTCTCATCGCCTTAGTCGCTTTCGCCACATCAGGATGGTAGTAACCGCCAATATCGACAGGCTTACCTTGCACAACCGTCATTTCAGCAAGAATAGTCGACTGCTGCTCTTCTAATGTCTTAGCCAGCGCTGCAAAGCGCTCTTTTAGCTCAAGGTTATCATCTTGCGCAGCAAGCGCTTTAGCCCAA
>NZ_LWFZ01001247.1:0-15334 GCF_001635225.1 Oleiphilus sp. HI0086 | reverse complement strand
AGGTTGTAGGGCGCGTGAAAGCCGTTAACTTGCCAGCTATCTTCTTTTACGTCGCTAGGTGTTTCATCGGGTGCGATAATGAAGTGGGTTGGGTTGGCTTTCTTTAGGCTATCAAAGAAGGTTTGAAATAAAGTAGATTCAAGATGGCTGACCAGCTTTTCATTAGCATTAGGGTCAGATTGGTTTGGATCATTTTTATCGATACTTTGATTAATATATTCGCATGCTTGACGAGAAGCGCGCAAAGCAATATTTAAAATAGGCTTCATAGTTACCACTTACATATAAAAAGTGAATGACAAAAGAACGAATTGATAAAGAGCGTATGGTGCAGTCCAGCGTACTGGAGACCAAGTGGGGCGGATCATAGCAAAAAAATGTGACAGAGGCACGCGAATATAGAAATCTCCAAGGTGCTATTCAGAGGGTCCCGGTGAGCAAATCTTGATTAGGTACTCCCATCTAGATTAAAACGGCGTTAAACTAGCGCTCTAGTTGGTGAATTTTCAGAGTGTGTACATCTAGCAGCCTGGTCACCTTATAATTTATTCGCAATTATATGGAACAACTTTGCAAGATAAAACAAATGACAGTCGTCGCAGGCCGACTCAGGCAAGAAGTAAAAAGCGTGTCGACGCAATTCTGAATGCAGCAAAATCCTTAATTTCTGAAAAGGGCAGCGCCCAACTTAAAATTCACGAAATTTCGGAGCGTGCTGGTGTTACCCCAGCTTCTATATATCAGTACTTTCCTAGTAAAAATGCGATTACCTTAGCGCTAGCTCAGGATACCTTTGATCAATCATTTAGCTCTTTGTCTGAAGCCTTGCCGGTGACGCGCTCAAAAGAAGAGGCATGCTTTGTGTTGCAAGAGGTTATTGAGAGCTACTATCAAGAATACCTTTCTGAGCCTGCCATGATGGATATCTGGGTAAGTGTTTCGGCAGACAAATCCTTACAGGATTTGGATATCGAAGATAGTCGCCGCGTAACGAAGCTAATTGTTGATTGTATTAAGCAATACTACGATGAACAGTATTGGGAAAAGTTACAACAGGTTGGTTTCCTACTTTCGCATATGGCAGGCTCTGCTGTTCGCATGGCTTTGTCGGTGCCTGCAAAAGAGGGGAGAGCGTTGATAGATTCCTTTAAGAGTCTGGTAAATCCAGCTTCTTTAGATAGTATGATATTTTTGGATATTGCCAGTGACTCAAAATAATATAGCGCTTAGTCGTGAAGAAAAACTGAGTGACCTGGTGACAGTTGTATTGGTTAGAACTAGTCATCCGGGAAATGTCGGTGCAGTTGCTCGTGCAATGAAAAATATGGGCTTAAGTCGCCTGGTCTTGGTCTCGCCATCAGAAGCCTATGAAAAAGATGAGCATGGTGAAATTGTTTATTTGTCTCCCTTAAATACTCACGATGCGATTAGGCGAGCTTCAGGGGCTGAAGATATTCTGGCAAAAGCAATGGTCTGCACTTCGCTTGATGAGGCTTTGGCTGGTAGTCAGATAGTGATTGGTGCTAGTGCCCGCAGTCGTAAAATGACTTGGCCGCTTATGAACCCTAGAGACTGTGCTTCCTTAGTGCTTGACAAGGTTTTAGCAGATGAAAACATCGACTCTAATGAGTGTGGCAGTTCGGTGTCGCTTATATTCGGTAATGAGGCGAGTGGCTTGAGTAATGAGGAACTGCACCGCTGTCATTATCATGTAAATATTCCAGCAGTAGAGAGTTTTTCCTCACTAAATTTAGCCATGGCGGTTCAGTTACTTAGCTATGAGCTGCGAATGGCTTTGCTATATCGACCAGATTGTTTGACCGAAAGCGTTGATAAATCTGTAACTGCCCCCAAACACCATTCATTGGCCAGTGTTTCCTCTCAAGATGAATCTTGGGATGAGCCGCTAGCAACTGTGTCCGAAGTTGAAGGGTATTTTAGTCATCTAGAAAAAACGCTAATAGAAGTAGGCTTTCATGACCCGGATAATCCTCGTCAGTTGATGACAAGGTTGCGGCGCTTATATCAGCGAGTTCACCTAGATAAGATGGAAGTTAATATATTACGCGGCATATTGACGGCAACGCTCAAGTTTGGTCGAAAAAAATAGAAGCTCCATATTTTTGGGGCTAGATAGGAAATTTTATGTTTGAAGGCTTGAAAGACGATATTCAGAGTGTATTTGATCGTGATCCTGCAGCAAGAAACACCTTTGAGGTGTTAACGAATTATCCTGGTTTACATGCCTTGCTGCTACATCGACTAGCCCATAAGCTCTGGCTCAGAAATTTTCGTTGGCTTGGGCGCTCCCTTTCAACTTTTAGTCGCTGGCTCACGGGAATAGAAATCCACCCGGGGGCACAAATAGGTAAGCGCTTTTTTATCGATCATGGCATGGGTGTAGTGATTGGCGAAACCGCAGTAATTGGAGATGATGTTACCCTTTACCAGGGGGTTACCTTGGGGGGCACAAGTTGGAACAAAGGTAAGCGTCACCCAACGCTTCAGGATGGTGTGGTGGTTGGCGCGGGTGCCAAGGTACTTGGGCCCTTTGATGTAGGGCAAAATGCTAAGATTGGTTCAAATGCAGTTGTTACTAAAGAAGTCCCGGCTGAAGCAACCGTAGTTGGAATCCCGGGACGAATTATTCTCAAATCAGTTCCTGAAACGGCTACCCCGGATGACAGTAAGCGTAAGAAAATGGAAGAGAACTTTGGCTTTGATGCTTATGGCTTAAGTGATGAGATGCCCGACCCGGTTGCGCGTTCGATTAGAAGTATGCTGGATCATATGCATATGGTTGATGAACGGATGAATGAAATGTGCAAATCCTTACGTAAGCTTGATGACGGTTATAACAAAGAGGCTGTACCTTCTATTGATGAAGATGACATGTGCTGTTTTAAAGATATTAAGTAATAGTTCGATTTGGTGAAGGGCTAATGTCTCAATTATTGGGGAGAGGCTTGAGAATACTTGATTAAATTACTCAGGTAATAGATAATTTTTCAGCAATGCATCGCTCCGATGCTGACTATAAACACTTCAAGAGACATGAATTAAGCAATGCGCCTAACCACAAAAGGTAGATATGCAGTCACTGCAATGCTTGATCTTGCGCTGCATGCTTGTCATAACCCGGTTGCCTTAGCAGATATCTCGCTTAGGCAGGGTATCTCTCTTTCTTATTTGGAACAGCTGTTTTCGAAACTTAGACAACGTAAGCTGGTTAGAAGTATACGTGGTCCGGGAGGCGGTTATCAGCTAAATGTTGAGGCTGCTGATATTTCAGTTGCCGCCGTTATTGATGCTGTTGATGAGTCAATTGATACAACTCGTTGCGGCGCCAAAAGCCGTGAGGGTGTGGAGGAAAAAGCTGAGAAAGGCGGTTGTCAGGACGGCGAGCAGTGCCTCACTCATCATTTATGGATGGATCTTAGCCAGCAAATACATAGTTTTCTAAATTCTATAAGTCTTCAAGACCTTATGAACAAACGAGAGGTTCAGGTTACTGCTATTCGTCAGAATGAAGCGGCAGAACTTATTAACTCAAGTTTATTAGATATATAGCATTCTGCGGGCTCTTTTCTATTGCAGTAGTTGTGCTTGTCGGTCAATTTACGTTCATGGTAATCAGAACTTCCTCTCTATATAATACGCGCAAAATTTAGTCTGTATTATTTTGTGAACCCTAATCTATGAATAAGCCTATTTACCTCGATTATGCGGCGACTACTCCTGTTGATTTGCGTGTGGCTGAAAAAATGTCCAAGTTTCTGACGATGGACGGTGTCTTTGCCAATCCAGCCTCCCGTTCTCATATATATGGTTGGCAAGCAGAAGCCGCTGTCGAGCATGGGCGAAAGCAAGTTGCCAGCTTATTATGCGCGGATACGCGAGAGATTGTCTGGACCTCTGGTGCGACAGAAGCGAATAACTTAGCAATTAAAGGTGCGGTGTTGGCGCGTAAGTCGCAGGGTAAGCATATTGTTACATCGATGACTGAGCACAAGGCAGTTATTGATAGCGTCAAGTTCTTAGAGTCGCAGGGTTATTCGGTGACTTGGTTGAAGCCTCGCGTCAGTGGGGGAATCTCAGTTGATGATGTAGCGCAGGCACTTCGCCCTGATACGGTTTTGGTCTCCTTGATGCATGTGAACAATGAAACTGGTGCGATTAATGATGTCTATGAAATCTCCAGACTTACGGAATCGAAGGGGATTCTTTTTCATATCGATGCTGCGCAGAGTGCAGGAAAACTAAAAGTAGACACGAACGAATTACGTGCCGATATGATTTCAATGTGTGCTCACAAAATCTATGGTCCGAAAGGTATTGGTGCCTTATATGTACGGCGCAAAGCTGATTTCACTCTTCCAGCGCAAATACATGGTGGTGGCCATGAGCGAGGAATGCGTTCTGGTACTTTACCTACGCACCAGATCGTTGCGATGGGAGAGGCCTTCGAGATTGCAGCGGCATCAATGACGGAAGAACAGGTCAGTATCTCTGATCTTAAATCCCTGTTTATGGAACGTATTTCGGGCTTGGGTTGTGTGCGTGTAAACGGTCAGTTCGAGCATTCGATTTCAGGTATTTTAAATCTGTCATTTGAGGGCTTGGATGGGCAGGTCTTGCTTTCTGCTCTGCCACAGTTAGCGATTTCGTCAGGCTCCGCGTGCACCTCGGCTAGCATGTCTCCATCGCATGTGTTGACAGCTATGGGCTTGTCTGACGAATTGGCATTGAGCGCCTTGCGTTTTTCCTTTGGTCGTTTCACAACTAAAGATGAAGTGCTGAAGGCCGCTGAGATGCTCTGCTCGGCAGTCACGCGAATGAAGGGCTAGAGTTCGCTAGTTTATTGGGCTAAAAGGCTGCTAGAGTTCTTTGTTTTAATATTTTTTAATGGCGTTATTGGTGAGTGTCTTTTTTCTGCTTTGCCCTGTATAATCCCGCCACAATTTTTTAACTTTTAAACTTACTTTGGAGATAAGCTCATGGCGGTAGAACGCACTCTTTCAATCATCAAACCTGATGCAGTAGCAAAAAATGTAATTGGTAAAATCTACAGCCGTTTTGAAAAAGCTGGACTAAAGATTGTTGCTTCAAAAATGATCCACATGGATGATGAAAAAGCTGGCGGTTTCTACGCTGAGCACAAAGAACGTCCTTTCTATGGTGACTTGGTTTCATTCATGACGTCTGGACCGGTTGTTGTTCAGGTTCTAGAAGGTGAAAACGCAGTTCTTGCTCACCGTGACCTAATGGGTGCAACAAACCCTAAAGAAGCAGCAGAAGGTACAATCCGTGCAGACTTCGCAGAGTCTATCGATGCGAACGCAGTACACGGTTCTGATTCAACTGAATCAGCAGCTCGTGAAGTATCTTACTTCTTCGCAGATGCAGAGATTTGCCCACGCGGCTAAGGCTACATTAGCCTAAAGCAAGCAGGATACCATTCCCTGTAGCGCCTCAAATAGACGCTCAGAGAAAGGATCCTGCTTTTTGTCGTTATTATAGCCGGATTAATAACGAGTAGACTTCGCTCAATAATTTGAATGATTGGGTGAATAAACATGCAGTTCGGCAGTATTTTTACGCGAGAGAATTTATGAGCGCAGATGTAACACCAGAAACCAAAAAAGTTAATTTGTTGGGTCTTCCACGGCAAAAAATGCTGGATTTCCTGGAGGGGATCGGTGAGAAACCGTTTCGTGCCAAACAAATCATGCAATGGATTCATCAATATGGTGTGCATAACTTCGACGAAATGACCAATATCAGCAAAGCGCTGCGTGAAAAACTTTCAAAGATCGCAACGATTGAAGGGCCAGATATTATCTATCAGGATATCTCGTCAGATGGAACTCGTAAGTGGGTGATGCAGATGCCTGGCGGTAGTAGTATCGAGACGGTGCTTATTCCTGAAGGTGACCGTGGAACCTTGTGTATTTCTTCTCAAATCGGTTGCGCTCTGGATTGTAGTTTTTGTTCTACTGGTAAGCAGGGTTTTAATCGTAACTTGTCTACAGAAGAGATTGTAGGTCAGATTTGGAATGCTATTGCCTCCTTTGAAGAACTCGACCGGGTAAAAGATCGTCCCGTAACAAATGTTGTGTTTATGGGTATGGGCGAGCCGCTGTTAAATTTTGACAATGTCATGGATGCTGTAGACATCATGATGGATGATTTCGCTTACAGCATTTCCAAGAAGCGTCTGACAATCAGTACTGCTGGTGTGGTGCCAGCAATGGATCGAATGGGCGAATTTACCGATGCCTCGATTGCAATATCCTTGCATGCACCAAACGATGAGCTTAGAAACGAACTGGTGCCGGTGAACAAGAAGTATCCGATTAAGATGCTGCTTTCATCGCTAAAAAGCTATCTGGATCAGCTTTCGGATAAACGAAAAGCGACCATCGAATATACCCTAATTGCAGGAGTGAATGATCGAAAGATTCATGCAGATCAATTGATCGAGATTTTGCGTGGAATTCCCTGTAAGATCAACCTTATACCTTTTAATCCTTTCCCAGGCTCAGGGTATAAAAAGCCCTCAAACAACGAGGTCCGATGTTTTCAGGATTGGTTGATTGCGGGTGGTTATATCACGACCGTTAGAACAACGCGTGGTGATGATATTGATGCGGCTTGTGGGCAGCTTGTCGGTCAGGTTGAAGATCGAACGAGACGCAGTGCGCGCTACGCGGATGCAGCAAATACAATTGCTGCAAAACAGCTATAAAATATATTGGTTTGGTTAATTTTTATAGAAAAAGAGACCGCAATGAAAGCGGCTCGTATAAAAAATAGAAAAAGGCAGATTAAATTCGCATGCTGTTTTTGAATAAACAATACAGATTCTTATTGAAGGGCTGGCTGATAGTCTTCTGCCTTCTCTTGCAAGCTTGTGTGACGACGACCAATAGTTCGCTAACTGATAAGGCCGATCCGGTTGTCGCAGTAGGGCGTTATGTGACGCTTGGTCTTGAGTACATTAAGCGGGATGACCTGCATCGAGCTCGAAAGCACCTGAACAGAGCGTTGGAGATATCACCACTGGATGCCCCAGCTAACGCAGCTATGGGCTTGGTTTACCACCAGGAAGGGGAGACAGTTGCTGCTGAGAATTACTTTAAACAGAGTTTGGAAACCGACCCAAGCTATACGCGTGGAAGAAGTTATTACGGCGCGTTTTTGTATTCAGTTGACAGAATTGAGGCGGCGCTTGAACAGTTTAAACTAGCATCTGAAGATACGCGTTATGAAGGCCGTTCACAAATATTCTCTAATATCGCTTTATGCCAACTTAAACTAGGTAATAGTGCTGAAGCAATTGAAGCTTATACCAGTACTTTGCGCTTGGATCGTAGTAATGGTCGTGCGCTATCTGGTGTAACGGAGCTGCTGATCCAGTCCAACGATTTTGAAAGAGCTCAGCATTATTATAATCGCCTCGTACGGTTGATTCGTGAGCGCGGTATGCAACACTCAGCTCAGAGTTTATGGCTGGGAATCAGGATTGCCAATTATTATGATAGTTCTCAGCAAGTGATTACTTTGGCAGGCTTACTCGAGCAAATGTATCCCGATACTGAAGAAAACCAGCTTGCCAAGAGTTTACTTGGAAAAAAAATAACGCTAAATGGTGCTAGTCGATGAGTAAGGAAACAGCTGATATTTCGTCAAGCCCAGGCTTAATTCTCCGGACTGCACGAGAAGAGTTAAAATTTTCTATCGACCATGTTGCACATGATCTTCACCTAAGGGCAAGTGTTGTGCAGTCAATGGAGAATGAAGATTATGACGACTTCAGTAGCGATGTTTTCTTAAAAGGTTATTTTCGCTCTTATTGTCGTTTGGTTAACTTGCATGAAGAGCGAATGGTTGAGCTGCTTGAGGTTCAGTTACGTACTCGCAAGAATGAAATCGAGAATGTAGCCTTAAATGCTAAAAAAGCCGAGAAAGCGAAATTCCGTAAGAAATTGGTCAGTGTGCTGTTTGCATTGGCCTTAGTCGCTGGTTTGAGTGTCTATGTTTTAGGATATTTATTGGTAGAAGATAAGCCTCTACAAGAGGGAAGCCCCTTACCTGAAAGTACGACAAGCTCTCCAAGCAGCTTATCACCGAGTACTGAAACAGAAGGCCAAAAGATTATACTGGATGACCCAAAATCTGAGCTACCAGCTGCTAAAAATGCTGCACAGACTCTGGCAAACGAAAAGATAGTGATAAAGGCTGTGCCAGAAAAAACTGAGATAAACACTTCCACGGCTTTGCCCCAAGACGCGTCAAACATAGTGGAGCTGAGCCCTGAGGGCGGTAATTCTCCAGTTGTTGAGGAAAAACAGTTTTTTAATGCAAACTTTACTGCGGAGTTTAGTGGTGATTGCTGGTTCAAATTTACTAATGCAGAAGGTAAAACTGTATTTGCTGCTTTAAAACGTGCTGGCAATAAAGTTAATTATACAGGGCCAGCTCCTTTTACAATGGTGCTGGGCGATGCCAAACAGGTTCAGGTTGAGTTTGAAGGGAAGACGGTTGATTTGAAACCTCACACTGCCAAGAATGGCAGAGTTCAATTGACCTTAAGTCCATAATGCTAATGAATTGTTATGAGTGGCCTTCAACGGTCAAAGGATTAAATGAATGAAGTTTGAATCGCCTATAAAACGCAGAAAATCCAAGAAGATATGGGTTGGGGATGTAGCTGTCGGTGGCGATGCACCTGTTGCTGTGCAGAGTATGACCAATACTGAAACCTGTGATGTTGAAGCGACGGTAGCGCAAATAAAGGCATTGCAGGACGCAGGTGCTGATATCGTGCGTGTTTCAGTTCCTAGTATGGAAGCGGCAGAAGCATTCAAAGAAATAAAGAAGAAGACCTCTATTCCACTTGTTGCTGACATTCACTTTGACTACAAGATAGCCCTAAAAGTAGCCGAATACGGCGTGGATTGTCTGCGTATTAACCCTGGTAATATAGGTAAAGAGGACCGTATTAAAGCAGTAATTGACTGTGCTAAAGAGAAAAATATCCCGATTCGTATCGGAGTTAATGCGGGCTCATTAGAAAAAGATTTGCAAAAGAAGTATGGCGAGCCAACCCCTGAAGCCTTGGTGGAGTCGGCAATGCGTCATGTTAATATCCTGCGGGCTCATGATTTCGATAACTTTAAGGTCAGCCTTAAAGCTTCAGATGTTTTTATGACAGTTGCTGCGTATCGAATGATTGCTGATCAAATTGAACAGCCTTTGCATTTGGGTATTACCGAAGCCGGGGGTTTTCGATCAGGTGCGGTTAAGTCTGCCGTGGGTTTGGGGATGTTATTAATGGATGGCATTGGCGATACGATTCGAGTGTCGCTTGCTGCCGACCCTATTGAAGAAATCAAAGTTGGTTTTGATATTCTTAAAAGTTTAAAGATTCGCTCAAAGGGTATTAATTTTATTGCCTGCCCAAGCTGCTCTCGACAAAACTTTGATGTTGTTCAGACAATGAATGAATTGGAAGAGCGCTTAGAAGACGTCACGACGCCATTGGATGTTGCGATAATTGGCTGTGTTGTAAATGGTCCGGGTGAAGCTAAAGAAGTAGACGTTGGTCTGACCGGTGGATCGCCGAATAATTTACTTTACCTTGATGGAAAGCCGGACCATAAATTAGCTAACACAACACTTGTTGATGATTTAGAGCGAAACATCAGGTCCAAGGTCGCAGCCAAAGAGGCCCAGGAGTCTCAGGTGATTGCAAAAGCATAGAATTTAACACTGTAATTTTTCCTCTTGCTTGCTAAGTGAGCTCGAGAGAAGTTCTAGATAATAAGGATTAAACCTTGGCAAAAATACAAGCTATCCGTGGAATGAATGATTTGTTACCCGGGCAATCTGCAGTTTGGCAGTACTTGGAAGGGCATATAAAAGGTGTGCTCCAAAGTTATGGCTATCAAGAAATTCGCATGCCTATTGTCGAGCAGACAGAACTATTTAAACGCTCTATCGGAGAAGTTACCGATATCGTTGAAAAAGAAATGTATACCTTTGAAGATAGAAACGGTGACAGTTTAACCCTGCGCCCTGAAGGAACTGCATGCTGCGTTCGAGCAGCCGAGCAGCATGGTCTATTGTTCAACCAGACTCAGCGCTTGTGGTATACAGGGCCGATGTTCAGACATGAGCGTCCACAAAAAGGAAGATATCGCCAATTCCATCAGGTCGGTGTTGAGTGTTTTGGTTTTAAAGGGCCTGATATTGATGCTGAGTTGATCATGATGACTGCTCGCTTGTGGAAGCAGCTTGGTTTATCTGAACATGTGGTGTTAGAGATAAACTCTTTAGGCTTGCCTGAAGAGCGCAAGTCCTTTAAAGATGCATTAGTTGCTTATCTTGAAGGTTATGCTGATCAGCTTGACGAAGATAGTCTGCGTAGGATGAAAACAAACCCTCTAAGAATCCTGGATAGCAAAAATACTAAGACCCAAGAGATTCTCGCGAATGCGCCAAGTCTGTTCGATTTCTATGGAGACGAGTCTAAGAATGACTTTAACGAGCTATTGTCGCTGCTGGATCATGCAGATATCAAGTATCGTGTTAATCATGGCTTAGTACGAGGTTTGGATTATTATTCGAAAATGGTCTTTGAGTGGGTGACAGATGCCTTAGGTGCTCAAGGCACGGTATGTGCTGGTGGGCGCTACGATGGTCTGGTTGCTCAGCTTGGCGGAAGGCCAACTCCGGGAGTTGGTTTTGCAATGGGGGTAGAGCGTTTAGTGCTACTGCTTGAAGAGCTGAAGCTTGTCCCTGAGTCGGTAAGCGAGCATGTCGATATTTTTATTGTGGCGGCAGGAGAAGGTACTTTACATAAAGCCTTTGAAGTTGCTGAGTTGCTTAGAAGTGAAACTTCCTTGAGAGTACTGCAGAATGCAGGCGGTGGTAGTTTCAAGAGTCAGATGAAAAAAGCTGATAAGTCTGGCGCACCTCTTGGTATCATTATTGGCGAACAGGAGCTGGAAAATGATACGTTGGTAGTCAAACGACTAAAAGGTGAGGGTGGGCAAAAGCTGGTTAGTTTTGCAGAGCTCTTAACAGAAGTGAATTCTGCATTTAGTTAAAGCTTGGGAGTTGCCGGGAATTTGGCTGTATTGCCAAAAAGTAAGCAACACTAGCTGTTTTTAATGCTGCGAACTCGACCGAGTCGGTTATAATGCAGCGCAATACAATGATAACGAAGGTGCCCAGTAAGGGTGCCAAGACAAAAACAAGGTAGACAGGAGCAAGACGTGGACAACCTTTCAACAGAAGATGAACAACTGGCGGCATTGAAAAAGTGGTGGAGCGATAACGGTAATTCACTATTGATGGGTATTGGTGCAGCGCTGGTTATTGTGTTTGGCTGGAAGGCTTACCAGAACAATGTGATTCAGGAAAAAACAGCAGCGTCTTTGCAGTATCAACAATTGGTAACAGTCGCTACGCAAAACGATTTTGATAGTGAAGACGAAGCGGAAACAGTCAGCTACTTGGCAGAGCAACTGAAAGATGAGTTTGAGGGCACTGAATACGCTTTGTATGCTGCGATGTTTATGGCAAAAGACCTGGTAGAAGACAAAAACTACGAAGGTGCAGCAGAGCAGCTAAATTGGGTTTTATCAAAAACAGAAGATGTTCGTCTTCAACATATTGTCACCGCTCGTTTAGCTCGTATTTTATCCGCGCAAGAAAAGCATGGCGATGCTTTGGCCTTACTTAAGCCAAGTGTAGAGTCGTTTAAAGCGAGCTACCTTGAAATAGAGGGTGACATTAAAAAGCGACAAGGTGATATCCCTGGCGCTATCGAGGCATACAAGAATGCTTTCGAACTTATTAAAGAAGAGCCTCAGGCGCAACCTTTGTTGGCGGTTAAGCTGTCAGACTTAGGTATCGATCCTAAGACCCTATAATCAATTTTGCCCCTTTTTGTCAGCCAGCATTGCCTAGGCTGAAAACTACAAAGGGGCGAGAATTTATCTTTCAAAGGCAGCTAAGCTCTGCCTTTTTTGTTTTTATATAGTGTTTGAAGTAATCATACAGAACGCTAAGTTGCATTAGGGATTTCATAGCATGGCGCTAGAGAAAATACATCGGTGGTGTAAAAAGGTCGCCTTTCTTGGCCTTTTGTCTTGTTTGCTAGCTGCTTGTAGTAGTTCGCCAGTAAATCAGCCTGCAGAGCTTGATATCGACTTCAAAGACCAAATTAACTTTAAACGTATATGGAAGAAGTCGGTAGGAGAAGGTGATCAAGAACTAAAGCTTCAGCTTTCACCTATCCTTAGAGATGATAAGATTTACTCAGTCGATACTGAAGGCTTACTTAGTGCTATAGATCGTTTATCCGGTAAGACTCTCTGGCGTCATGAGCTGGATGAGACTATTAGCAGCGGCTTAGCAGTTGACCGAGATAGCCTCTATGTTGTGACGTTTTCTGGTTATTTAGTGTCACTACAACTTGAAAATGGCCAAGAGAATTGGCGCTCTCCGCTAAGCAGTGAAGCAACGGCTCCGCCAGCAGTAAACGGAGAACTGGTGATCGTTCAAACTATTGATGGCAAAGTTGCTGCTTTCGGGGCACAAGATGGCAAGCAACGCTGGCGTCATGATAGTGTTGTGCCGATACTTTCCTTACGAGGTACTGCCAAACCTTTAGTATCGAGGAAGTATACGGTGACTAGCTTCGCCAATGGTGAGTTGCTCACATTGAGGAACGACATTGGTTTGCCTCTCTGGAAAGCAACACTTGCTCTACCAAAAGGGCGCACAGAACTAGAGCGTTTGGTCGACTCGGATGGTCAGCCTTTGCTTGATGGTGATACCCTTTATGCAGCCGCTTACCAAGGTAAAATATTTGCTTTAAGTGCGCTCGATGGGCAGGAAATTTGGTCTAAAGAAATTTCATCTTTTAACAAGCTCGCGTTAGGCTTTGGCAAGCTCTTTGTTACCACGGATAAAGGTGAGATTATTGCGCTTGATAAGCAAAGTGGAAAGGAGTTGTGGCGAAATGAAGAGTTCTTATATCGTCGTTTAGGCTCACCAGTGGTCTTTGACCAGTTTGTGATGGCCGCTGATTTCGAGGGCTATATCCATGTGCTATCAGTGCTGGATGGAAAAGTACTTGCACGGAAATACCCTGACAGTGATGGTGTCATGGGTGAGATGATTGTAAAGGGCGACCGGCTATATGTTTATGCACGTTCTGGTGACATAGTATCGTATCAGTTGAATCCGAAGGTAAAGGACCTTAGACCCTTGGGTTCGAGGTTTAGAAATAGAAGACTTTTCGAAGAGTCGTCTAACGAATATAGAGATTAAAGGTAGATAGATGGTTCCTGTAATAGCGCTAGTAGGTCGTCCTAATGTAGGTAAATCTACCTTATTCAATCGTTTGACCAAAACAAAAGATGCAATTGTCGCAGACTACGCAGGCTTAACTCGGGATCGTAAGTACGGCTCTGGAGTGGCGTTGGATAAGAAGTTCATTACTATCGATACCGGTGGTATAAGTGGTGATGAAGTCGGGATCGATGCTGTCATGGCTGAGCAGTCCTTGTTGGCAATAGAAGAGGCTGATCTAATCTTCTTTGTTGTGGATGGCCGGGATGGATTGACCCCTATTGATGAAGAGATAGCTCGTCATATCCGACAAACGGGAAAGCCTTATACCCTGGTTGTTAATAAAATTGATGGCCTTAATGCTGATACTGTTGCCAATGATTTCTACTCGCTGGGTATGGAGAAGCTGCGCTTAACCGCAGCCTCTCATAACCGCGGTGTTAAATCGCTGATCGAAGATGCAATGGAGGACTTCCCGGAACAAATCGAGGAAGATGATGAAGCAAATGGTTGTAAAATTGGTATTATCGGACGACCAAATGTTGGTAAGTCTACCTTGGTTAATCGACTGCTTGGTGAAGACCGTGTTGTTGTTTATGATCAACCTGGTACCACGAGAGATAGCGTCTATATTCCTTACGAACGCCGAGAAAAGCCCTATACCTTGATCGATACGGCAGGTGTGCGCCGTAGGAAAAATGTTAAAGAGGCGGTAGAGAAATTCTCCATCATCAAGACCTTGCAAGCGATACAAGATGCCAACGTTGTTGTTGTCGTTATCGATGCCAGAGAAGGTGTCGTTGAGCAGGATCTTCACCTGATTGGCTTTGCTATGGATGCCGGGCGAGCGCTGGTATTGGCGGTCAATAAGTGGGATGGAATGACCCAAGATGACAAAAAGTCAGTAAAGAGAGAGTTGGATAGACGTTTAGTTTTCCTTGACTATGCACCTATTCATTTCATCTCAGCCAAACATGGAACCGGCGTGGGGGATTTATATAAGTCTATCGACCAGGGTTATAAATCTGCTTTCGATAAGTGGCCGACCAAACGTTTGACAGAGTTGCTTTCAGATTTAGTATCTGATCACCAACCACCAATTGTTCGTGGCCGACGGGTCAAGCTTCGTCATGCTCACCAGGGGGGATCAAATCCGCCTATCATCGTAGTGCATGGATCTAAGACTGATGACCTGCCAGATAGCTACAAACGTTATCTAGAGAAGAGCTTCAGGAAAGTACTTAAGATTAAAGGTACACCCATTCGTTTTGAATTTAAGTCGAGTGATAACCCTTTCGCTAGTCCGACTAACAAAATGAATGAGAAGCAGAGAGCTAAAAAAGCCCGTATTACCAAATCCAGAGAATTTGGTAACCGCCGTGGTAAAAACTCAACACGTAAGAGTAAAGGAAAGGGCAGTACTTCTCGTTAATTGATTTTAACGAGGGCTTGCCTAGGTGTTTAGCTTTCTATGACTGAACTGCATCCCCCTAAAGAAGATATTTGCCCCAGATGTGGCAAAGCAAACCTATGCTTGAATGTCATTAAAAAAGACCTTTCAACGGGGGCTATGATACCACCTAATACTGTTAGTATTCAGGAAGAGCCTTGTTGGTGCGCCTCCGTTAAATTGAACTCTAATCAACGGGCTGAAGCATCAAAATTTGGTAATGGTTTATGTTGTTTGTGCGCAAGCTGCATTGCTGAAATTCAAGCGATATAGCTGCCCTATTACCACTTTAAAAAAAGAAAAAGCCTATTTCCCCCTGTATGTGATCTCGTAAATATTTGTTACTTTCCCTTCACAGAGCCTTTTAAGTCGCTTTATACTCGAACCGTAGTGTGCAAAAAATAAACAGTTTTTGCATCACACCAAAATTTATATTTGCGCGTTCCCTCTATCGACGCGAGGTTACCACCTCTTACGACTTGTTTGAGTAGTCGTGGTCATAAGCCAGTATATATT
>NZ_LWFZ01001246.1:0-1066 GCF_001635225.1 Oleiphilus sp. HI0086 | reverse complement strand
TGTTGATGGCATAGGTTCGGTCGAAGGTTTTTCCCCCGCCACCCAGATAACACAAAAAATGAATCAGGCTGTCGAAGCGCAACTTCCCCTCAAAGATTCTGAAGATATCGCACAATCCAAACGAGGCTTCATAGCCACGGTAGAAGGCCTTCAAGTATCCGCCTCCGGAAAATTGGCCTGGAACACAAAGGCCTATGAGTTCATACAAGGACAAGCTCCTGCAACTGTAAATCCTAGTCTTTGGCGGCAGGCGGGACTCAACAACAGGCATGGTTTGTATCAGTTATCAGAGGGGATATATCAGGTTCGTGGTTTCGATCTGGCCAATATGACCGTGATTCGTGGAGAGACGGGCTGGATCGTGATAGACCCGTTAACCACAGTGGAAACGGCACGCGTGGCAATGAAACTGGTAAATGATCAATTAGGAAAAAGACCCGTTAGCGCCATTTTGTTCACCCATTCTCATATTGATCACTTTGGCGGTGCCCATGGCATTGCCTCTCCAGAACAAGTCAGCCAACAGCAACTTAAAGTGATCGCGCCAGAAGGCTTTATGGAAGAGGCCACCAGTGAAAATGTGGTGGCAGGCATGGCAATGGGACGTCGCTCTATGTACATGTACGGAAAGCGATTACCTAAATCTGAAAGAGGGCATGTGGGCTCTGGCTTAGGTAAGGAACCTGCGTTTGGTCAGTTCACTATCTTAGAACCCAATGTGCTGATTTCCGAGAGTGGTGAACGTCATGAGATCGACGGCGTGACATTTGAATTTCAGGTGGTATCCGGTTCAGAAGCACCTGCAGAATTTACTTTCTATCTTCCTGAGTTCCGAGCCTGGTGTGGCGCTGAATTGGTTTCGCGTAATCTCCACAACCTATATACCTTGAGAGGGGCTAAAGTGCGCGATGCTTTGAAGTGGAGCGGTTATATTCATGATGCCATTCAATACGCAGAGAAAAGTGACCTCTATTTTGGCAGTCACCACTGGCCGATATGGGGCAGTGAAAAACTGGTGACATTTCTTAAAGCTCAACGGGATACTTATAAATATATCCATGATCAG
>NZ_LWFZ01001245.1:0-1071 GCF_001635225.1 Oleiphilus sp. HI0086 | reverse complement strand
ACCCACATCAACCATGTCGCCCGCTTTACAGTGAATTTTCCCGATTCTAGCTTCCACAGGAGATGGAATTTCCACAATTGCTTTTGCCGTTTCGACAACTAAAATCAACTGATCAACCAAGACCATATCGCCAGGCTTAATCTTCCACTCAATAATTTCTGCACCCTGGAGGCCTTCACCGAGATCAGGTAGATAAAATTTGCTCATAGCTAAGCCTCCTTGTTTCCGTCTGCGTCAACCGGTGTTACGGCCCTGCACATCACCGCTGCCAATTCAGTTATTTGCTCTACGCCAGGCAGGTAGCTTGATTCGTTACGAAAATATGGCATTACCGTGTCATAACCAGTGATCCTCGCCACGGGTTCCCTTAAGTAAGGGAAGGCTCTTTCAGAAACCGTTGCTGCAATCTCCGCACCCAGCCCACAGCTTCTTGGCGCCTCATGAATAACTATGCAGCGACCAGTTTTTTGAACCGACTGGATAATAGTGTCGTGGTCTATAGGAGAAATACTGGCAACGTCTATCACCTCACACTCAATCCCATCCCTAGCCAATAAACTTGCCGCTTGCATAGTTTCATTTATACTCGCACCCCATGAAACTAAAGTCATATCCCTTCCTTGACGCAATAGAAAGGACTTATCCAATGGCAAGCCTTCGCCATCATCCTTTACCTCACTATGAAATAAACGATAAATGCGCTTTGGCTCCAAAAATATAACAGGGTCATTGGAACGAATCGCTGACAAAAGCAGTCCATAAGCCCTTTTTGGAGAGCTAGGCTGTATAACCCGAATACCCGGAATATGCGCAAACATTGCCTCGGTACTTTCACTATGATGTTCGGGTGCATGAATTCCCCCGCCATAGGGGGCGCGAATAACCATGGGGCAAGAAAGGCGCCCACGTGTGCGATTACGCATACGTGAAGCATGGCTAACCAAGTGCTCCATTGAAGCATAAATGAAGCCCATAAACTGTATTTCTGCAACCGGACGCAGGCCTTGAGCTGCCATTCCTATAGTCATGCCTGCAATCATCGTTTCAGCTAGTGGTGTATCCATAACCCGA
>NZ_LWFZ01001244.1:0-1220 GCF_001635225.1 Oleiphilus sp. HI0086 | reverse complement strand
CGTCGCTCATTGCGTCAAGGCCAAGCAGTGCGCTTTGATTTGAGTGAGGGTGAGAAGGGTATGCAGGCAGACAACGTTTCGGTTGCCAAGTAAGCCTCTAGCTCTTTAGCTTCTACAGAAAAGGCTTATCCCCAGCGGATAAGCTTTTTTTCGTTTCGGGTGATGGCATTCCAATATTCACCTGCTTCATCTTCCCCTTCTTGCCAGCTATGTGCGGCACACCTGACCTCCAGGTCATACATCTCTAACAGGCTTAGTGCGCAGGCTTCATCATTGTCCCAAGGTGTTTCAGACGATTTGAACCAAACACTGCAATAAGACTTTCCTGCTGCACAGGGCGTAACGACGATAGGGATCTTATTCCCTTCGCGTGAAAGGGTGCCCGAGATACTTTTCTTTTCGGATAAGCTGCTTGCTTCAAGGTTGATATCGATGGTTGTAAAGTGAGTATTTAGCCAGGCGAGCAATTCACTGTTGTTTATGTTCTTTATGTATATTTCTATATCGGGCGTTATCATTTATTTGTCCAAGAAATTCTGGATTCTGCTTACGAGAAGGCGAATATAGCAGTAAAAGGCGATGATAGCGCTAGGCACGCTAAGAATAAGACCAATTAGCGCAAGTAATTCCTGCTTTTCAGATGCGGGCAAGAGAATATTAACGTATACAATTGTTCCGAGGCCTGCCAGGGTACAAATGGCACTGATCAGAAAGTATTTAAAATAATTCTGCTGATTATGTTTTTTAGACGACACGGTAGTGGCTTTTAAACTCTTATTAGTGATCAGTACTGATAGTGGCTGATTTACTTCTTCTGAAATATATCAAACTGTATGTCTAGCTGTAAGTCTAGAGTATCAAGGGACTCAAGTAGAGTTCTTTTTTCTGGTTTACAGCGCCAGTAATGCGGTGTCATTGAAAACAGGTTAGTGATGTCTTGTGAGCTAGGTAGGTGAATTGTTTGCTCAAAGTAATCAGTCTTCACATGCTGAAGGCTCGTAGGGAGGCTTTCAAACTCTGTTCGCGTTTCGGCTTTGAGTTCATCGTAGATAACACGGCGAAGCTCTATTAGATGTCTAGGGCCGGTATTTACAAGGATCACATGACCGCCGGGGCGAACTGTGCGAGATATTTCTTCCAGGTCAAAATGGAAAAACAGGCCGCTTACCAGATCTTGAGAATTGTCCGCCAAGGGGATATTCGCAGCGCTACCTACCCAC
>NZ_LWFZ01001243.1:0-1119 GCF_001635225.1 Oleiphilus sp. HI0086 | reverse complement strand
AAAAGGCGGCGACGATGTCATCCGATAAAATTATGATCATTAACCTTTCAGGTCGTGGTGATAAAGATATTCATACCGTTGCTGGCATAGATGGAATTGAGGTGTAGTTATGAGTCGTATTCAATCTGTATTAGAGAACTTGCAAGCCGAAGGTAAAAAAGCATTAATCCCATACGTAACTGGCGGTGACCCTAGACCGGGCGCAACGGTTGAGATTATGCATACCTTAGTCGAAGCTGGCGCAGACATAATCGAGCTTGGCGTGCCATTTTCCGACCCGATGGCCGATGGCCCGGTAATTCAGTTAGCCTGCGAGCGTGCACTTGAACACAATGTATCGCTTGATGATATATTTTCGATGGTGAAGGAATTTCGTGAAACAGACCAAGATACTCCGGTCGTATTGATGGGCTACCTAAACCCCTTGGAAATTAAAGGTTACGAAAAATTTGCTATTGAAGCTGCCGAGGTTGGTGTTGATGGTGCGTTAATCGTCGACTTGCCGCCTGAAGAGGCTGAATCTCTTGTACCATTTCTGAAAGAAAATGATCTGGACTCTATCTTCCTGATCGCACCGACAACTACCGACGAGAGAATACAGCATATCGGTCGTCATAGCAGCGGCTATGTATATTACGTATCCGTTAAAGGTGTCACCGGTTCAGCTGAACTGAGTACAACTGAGGTTGCCGAGAAGGTTGCATTGATCCAAAAATATAACCAAATCCCGGTTGGGGTTGGCTTTGGGATTAGAGATGCAGCGTCAGCTGCTGCTGTTTCCAAGTTAGCTAATGGCGTTATTGTTGGCAGCGTCATTGTAAATCTGATTGCTGAAAATAAAGATGATCAAGTTGCGTTAAATAAGGCCGTTAAGGGCTTGGTTTCATCAATGCGTATTGCAATGGATGCTTAATCCATCTCTTACTTTGAATGTGTAAGTTACGAGTGTAGGTAGAAAAATGAGTAGTTGGCTGGACATCATTAAACCCAAGTCGATTCGTTCTGACTCGGGTTCAAAAGGCAATATACCTGAAGGCGTATGGAAAAAGTGCCCAAAGTGTAGTGCTGCTTTATATGGCCCTGAGCTTGAGAAAAATCTTAATGTTTGCCCTAAATGCC
>NZ_LWFZ01001242.1:0-907 GCF_001635225.1 Oleiphilus sp. HI0086 | reverse complement strand
CTTGACGGCCATTTAGAATTGACTGCGAAATCAAATCTGAACTATTTCCGTATAGCCAGTCATCATCTGCAAGATTCGGAAAGCCTTTTGAGCCTTTAGCATCGGAACCATGGCATTGCGAACAGTTATTGTCAAACAAGCGTGAAGCAGTTTTCATTGCTTCAGTATTTGCTTGAAGTTCTTCAGCTGTTTTGCCCTCAAATTGAGAAAAGAAGGCAGCGCGGTCCGCTCTATTCTTTTCCATTTGGGCGTCTAACTGATTAAGTTGAGTCCAACCTAATGAACCTTCGTTATTACCTAGTGCAGGGTAAAGGTACATGTAAATTGCTGCAAAAATAGTTGTCAGAATAAACATGTTAAACCACCACTTTGGTAGTGGGTGATTCAGTTCGGATATACCGTCCCATTCATGTCCGGTAGACTCGACCTCACCGCTCTCATCCGACTTCTTTGAAGAAGTCGCGAACAGTAGCCACATGACACCAACTAGGTTGCCGATGACCAATACACTGATGAAAATACTCCATCCTGTACTCATAATTAGGCCTCACTTTTTTCTTTGTTATTGCAAGTATTCGTTGCAGTGTTATCCAAGGGAAGATTTGCCATTTCCTCGAACGCTTCTTTACGCTTGCCACTCCAGCTCCAGAAGCAAATTCCGATGAACGTAAGCAAAAGCATGCCGGTCATTAAACCGCTTAGTGTGTGCTGTAATTCGCCCATGCTTATCTCCCGTTGTTTGCAGTGCCAAGCACTTGCAAGTATGCAATCAAAGCATCGATTTCAGTCATATTTGCTAGCTGGGCGGGCCCGTTAGCGATTTCTTCGTCTGAATAGGGATGGCCTAGTAAACGTAAGGCTTCCATTTTGCTTATAATGCTATCAGTTTCTGCTGGTGCCTCGGCTA
>NZ_LWFZ01001241.1:0-721 GCF_001635225.1 Oleiphilus sp. HI0086 | reverse complement strand
TGTGTGCTCGTGTGGATGCTATCGACGATACTTTTTACCTGTTCGGCTGAACTTTGAGTCCTCTCGGCCAGTGAACGTACTTCGTCGGCAACGACGGCAAAACCCCGACCTTGTTCGCCTGCACGGGCTGCTTCGATTGCTGCGTTGAGTGCCAGTAGGTTAGTTTGCTCTGCGATGCTGGTGATCTCGGTGATAATCTGGTTGATCTGGTCGCTATCGTTACGCAATTTATCTAATACTTCATTCGACTCAGATATGCGCTTTTCAATGGTATCAATTGAGGAAGTTGTTGCATGTAGGTGCTCGCCAAAGCTATTGAGCTCGCTATTCATTTCGAGAATATGATTATTGATATCTCCAATGTCATGTTCGATGTTTTCGGTCGCCATGACCATATTATTTATTGCTCCACTCAACACGCCGCCGTGATGAGATTGCATCATCGTATTCTGGCTCATGGCACTGTAGGTTTCGGTTAATTCTGCGCTCATAGGGAGCAAGCGGGAGGCTCTAAGGTGAATCCCCTGTATAGCCTGCTCAGCATTGCTCAGGCGCTGATTCAAAATTTCAAATAACTCTTTGGGCGCGCCAGACATGTTTTGGGTATTTAATTGCGTCGAGTAAGAAAACTTCTCTTCGAGGTTCGCTTTTAATGCAGAGATTCCTGCGTTTATGGGTGAAATAACTATTTTTTGATACCAAACCAAAGACAATGTGCAGC
>NZ_LWFZ01001240.1:0-1352 GCF_001635225.1 Oleiphilus sp. HI0086 | reverse complement strand
GCTACAGTTCTAGATGTAGGTGCGAATATCGGCGGTTATGGTTTGCTACTTGCGTGGGAGCGGAAAGACCTAAAGCTTGTTGCTGTAGAGGCGCACCCAGAGCTCGCTGCTCGCTTGCAGCGGCATGTCGAATTTAATCAGCTTCAATCTCGCTGTAAGTGTTTGCAGCTTGCGGCTAGCCCGCAAAACTCATTGGTTAAACTCTATCTCGATGAGGTGAACCAAGGTTGTAATTCTTTGTCGGAAGGGGTTGAGCACCCTGAGAGAGTCAGCACTTCAATTGATGTAAAGGGTTTGACTATTAGTGAGATTTTGGCGCTTGCTGATATTGACAAACTCGAGCTGCTTAAAATGGATATTGAAGGTTTCGAGTTTCCTGTGTTGGAAAGCTTCTTAAATCACGCAGAAGAAGCTGCCTGGCCCAAATACCTGCAGCTAGAGCAGCATAAAGATGCAGCACTAAGCCCAGCGGTTTCTATGGCGCTATCGAAGGGTTATATAAAGGTGCTGCAAACCCGAATGAATGTGATTCTTGAAAAGCGCTAAAGGATAGATACGCCTTCTTTAGCGAGCATGTCGATTAGCCTAATCAAAGGTAGTCCAATCAGTATGTTTGGATCTTTGCCCTCAATAGACTCAAATAACGATATGCCCAAGCCTTCCATTTTAAAGCCTCCCGCACAATCATAGGCTTGTTCGCGTTCTATATAATTGATTAGCTGCTGCTCATTTAGCTTACGAAATTTGGTGGCGTAGCTTTCAACAGCGCTTTGATATTTGCCGGTCTTCGTATTGAGCAGGCACAAGCCTGTATAAAAGTATGCAGTTTTGCCTTGGCAGAGTGTTAGCTGCTCAAGATTGCGTTCTTTATTTAGGGGTTTTCTAAGTATTTGCTCGCCCAAGCATGCGACTTGATCAGAGCCAATGATTAGCGAATTAGGGTGGGATGCAGCCAGTGCTTGCGCTTTTCTTATGGATAAACGCTCGGCCATTTCCTTATAGTTTTCATTAGGGAGGTGAGACTCATCAATGTCAGGAGATGCACACTTGAAGTGCTGAATTATTTTTTCTAGAAGCGCCTTTCTATAGGTGCTGGAAGAGGCGAGTACGATGTCCATAGATATCCTTGTATTGCAGGAAGTTGCATTGCTAAAGCGCAGTGGCCAACAAAAAGCGCTTGTCTTTTTAAATCAATGTCAAAAATACACTTATTTCCTTTGACAATACAGGTCTTCGGCCCTAGAATTGCGCGCTTATGTCTGATCACTCGTTACCCAAGACGCTCGACCCCTTTAAATATGCAGACCAGAATAAGGATTTGCAGGGGCATATAGCGGTACATCTCATGTCTA
>NZ_LWFZ01001239.1:0-985 GCF_001635225.1 Oleiphilus sp. HI0086 | reverse complement strand
GTTCATCCATATATCATTCGTCATCAAATATTCCTAGTCGTTACAAACAAAGGGGCCTTAAATAAATTCCCGAGGATTGTAACAAGTAAAGGAATGACAAATTATCCCAAAGTGGTAACAACAGGTAACACTGAGGTAAAACCTTGTGAAATAGCCCATAAGACCTAAGGAAGCGGATTGATCATCGGCAAAATCCCTAGGTGTTTGGGCTTGGAGGGCTTATCCGATGCCTAGGGTTTCATTGACATCATCACGGATAGCACGATAGAGCTTAGCGTCCTTTTCCAGCTTTCTGAGGCTGTGAACGGGGAAGATTTCTCGTAATTTGCTATTGCCTTCCTCATCTTCAATCAGGAATGGCATGAGTTGTTCAACCAGTCGCAACATCACTTCAGGTGATACCGACGCCCCCGGCGAGGCACCTAGTAGCGTCCCGTAGGTTTTATCATCAGAGACAATAATCTCGGTGCCCATCTGCAAGTCACCATCTTTAATGATTTGCACTCGCTGACCTGCCGGACTAACCTGCCAGTTGAATTTACTACTTAAACCTGGCGCAAAGTCTTCTAGTTCCTTCAGCATCTTTTCCTTACAAACAAAGGTCTCGGAAATAAGGTACTTCATTAATGGAAAGTGCTCTCGCGCAACATTCAAAAAGTTAGGGATATCATGAAAGCGCATAGACTTTAAGTACTCAAGGAAACCTCGGCCTTTTTCCAGCACCGGCATAAAGGTCGCAAAAGGACCAAACAGCAAGTAATGCTTTCCGTTAGCAGCACGCAAATCCAGATGCGGAACCGACATGGGTGGTGCGCCGACTTTCGCTTTACCGTAAGTTTTTGCAGAGTAGTGTTTAGCGTCTTCTTCACTAATAGGCGCCATCAAGAAGCGACCACCAACAGGGAAGCCTGCAAATCGAGTTCTATCTGGTAAGTGGCTTAGTTTAAGAAGCGGGAATGCGCCTCCACCTGCGGCAACAAATAGC
>NZ_LWFZ01001238.1:0-713 GCF_001635225.1 Oleiphilus sp. HI0086 | reverse complement strand
ATGAGCATTTAGTTGGTGTGGAGCGTGTTGATGAGTCTAGTCTTGATGAACAAGAAATAGAAGAGGGAACTGATACTGTTGAGGCAGGCGCTTCGAGTGAATCAGATGAATCTTCAGATCAATCACCTGAGGCCTAACTGGAAATATAATGGTAGATGAAGCAACAGAGCTCGCAAAGCTAAGGGCTCAGATTGATGAGATTGATCAAAATATTCAGTCTTTGATCAACCAGCGCGCAGCTTGTGCTCAGCGTGTTGCTGAGGTGAAGCAGGCTGCTGCCGGTAATGAGCTTGTGCAGTATTATCGCCCTGAGCGAGAGGCTCAGGTCCTGCGGGCCGTAATGGAACGCAATACGGGGCCTATGCCAGATGAAGATGTTGCTAAGCTCTTCAGAGAGATAATGTCCTGTTGTCTAGCCCTTGAAAAACCAATGAAGGTAGCTTTTTTAGGGCCGGAAGGTACTTATACGCATGCAGCGGCCCTAAAACATTTTGGACACTTTGTTCATGCTCAGCCTATGAGTGCAATTGATGAAGTGTTTCGAGAGGTGGAGTCTGGCCAGGCAAACTATGGCGTTGTACCAGTTGAGAACTCAACGGAAGGCGTTGTTAATCATACTTTGGATAGTTTCGTAAATTCACCTTTATTCATTGCTGGTGAAGTGAAGTTAAGAATTCATCACCACTTGCTATCGAATGATGAAATCAAACCCT
>NZ_LWFZ01001237.1:0-928 GCF_001635225.1 Oleiphilus sp. HI0086 | reverse complement strand
AGTGGAAAATGATCAAACATCTCTTCCGAGCTTTCCGTGACGTACCGATCAGGTGCGCCGTCTGCATCACTATCTATCTTTGACGGGTCTGATATATATGAAAGTTGAACGCAATATTCACTGTTTCCTATGTTACTAAGTCGATATTCATCAGCATTACAAGAGGCTGTGCTCTCAATTAATCTCGGAGGGTTTGCGGAATCATAAATAACTTCATAACGAGATTCGGTGTCATTATTTTGATTGCCATCAAACAAGCCATCTCCATCTGTATCGTTCTTAGCAGGATTACTTTGGGTAAGCAGCACTTCAATACCATCCGGCAATCCATCAAAATCAGTATCTGCAACAATAACTGAAGAATCTTCATTATTTTGATCTAAGTCGTTGACATACAGATCATCATCTATGTCTTCATCGCCATCACTAAGGCCATCCCCATCGGTATCAGCCCTTAAAGGGTCAGATACTTTAAAGTTTTCTTCGTTGGATTCCAGCTCCTGGTAACTTGTATTGATATCGAGCGGATTAATATCAAAACGGGTATCACCATAGGTTTTCTCAATCAGCATGAGCTCGGTATAATCAGTAAGCCCGTCACCATCACTATCCGCTAGAGAAGGATTAGAGATATATCGAATATGAATTTTACCGATAACCTCAACACCCGCATCAAGCTCATCACCTTCAGCAACAAATGGCTCGTTTAACGAAGTGCCAGCATCATTGACTACAATTCTCGCGACGTCTGTAACGAGATATTCGTAGGCAGCACCCTCGAAGCTATTGGAAGGCGGATTCCAACCAGTAACACCACTCTTTGAATTAAGGTCTATATCGAGATCACGACCAGTCTTGAGCAACGTTAACTCATCAAGACCGAAACCATAGACCCACACTTCATCTCCATCTTTAAGCCCATCAACAT
>NZ_LWFZ01001236.1:0-1193 GCF_001635225.1 Oleiphilus sp. HI0086 | reverse complement strand
GGCTCACACAATATCTTGCTTAGAACTTATTCGATTCTACAGTCAACACACTAAATTCTTGAGCACCGGGTAATATGTATTACAATAGCGCCCTCTCTCCATACTTAAGATAGTAAAAACATGAGCCAATCAGAATTACCCGAAGCCCTTATCGAAAAACTTAATGAACGAATCAGTGAGCTCGAAGTTAAACTATCGTTTCAAGATGATTTACTGAACACCCTCAACGATGTAATCACTAAGCAGGACAGGGAAATCCAAGATTTGTGGGTAGCGAACCGACTATTAAAAGAAGGGCTTGGGGAACTTAAATCTGGCAGCGCAAGCACTGAGCAGGAGCCGCCCCCGCCGCACTATTAGCACTATTAGCACTATATAAAGTAGTGCTAAAAAGCGAGATAACTCTGCTCACGCCACCCTCATTTGGCAGCGCAGTAAATCAGGCCAGTTTTTTGGGCGATTTTGAAATCGAAACCACTTTTGGCTTTACGGGTGCTTCTTCATTCGCTGAAGCATTATGTTCGGGTATCAACTCATGCTGAGATTGCTTCCAAACAAGGTCATCAATCTCGTTCGATGGGTTATACCCTAGAGGCGCTTTAAGTAGCGTCTCACGCACTGAAGAACAATCAAATAGATGAGAGTATTTATCAATCTTCTCAAGCAAGGCTTCTACTTCAACCCAAGGTAATGAGATCTCACGACCTTTCATAATTCGAGAATGACTGGTTGGTAAAGGGTCGTCGCCAATCAACAACTCTTCGTATAACTTCTCGCCTGGTCGTAAGCCGGTATACTGAATTTCGATATCACCATTTGGATTATCATCATCCTTCACCTCAAGGCCCATTAAGCGAATCAGCTTACCTGCCAAATCGGCAATTCGAACCTGCTCGCCCATATCAAGCAAAAAGACATCACCGCCCTCGCCCATTGAGCCTGCTTGAAGTACCAACAAGGCTGCTTCAGGAATGGTCATAAAATAGCGAGTAATATCAGGGTGCGTTACCGTTACCGGGCCACCATCATTAATTTGCTTACGAAACAGCGGTACAACAGAACCCGAAGAACCTAATACATTGCCAAAGCGAACCATGCAAAAACGTGTATCGTTCTGGCGCTGGGCTAAGCCTTGAAGTACAAGCTCCGATAAACGCTTGGTTGCGCCCATCACATTAGTCGGGCGAACAGCC
>NZ_LWFZ01001235.1:0-789 GCF_001635225.1 Oleiphilus sp. HI0086 | reverse complement strand
AGAGCCAGCGCTGTGATGATTTAAAGACTGTTTAGTTTTGAAGTAATAACTTTTGGTATCGTGTGTCTCTTTGACTATCCGGCTAATGCGTGCATTAATGGTAGGGGAGCGTTCATCAATAACTTCGCTCGCTGGTTTGTTTAGTCCAGCAGTGCTCTTGAAAAGATCTGCTACTTTCCGAGGCAGTTGCTTTAAAGACGCAACATCATTGAATGGTCGTTTCTGGCTGAGTGTGTCCATAATTTTCCTCGAGAGTGGTAGTAATTTAGGAGAACAGTTGTACTCTTAGATATAGACGTTATAGAAGGGGGTGTTGTTTGTCAATATAAACTTACAGGTGTACTCTGGAGTTTGATGTATGTCAGTTTATTGAAGGGGGGAGTTTTATAGGTGTAGAGTGGTGGCATTAGCAAGTCTATAAAAAATTCTTATAGCATTAGCTGTTGATTAATAGGTGTACCCAGATGCTGGCAGCGTAGCCGAGCGCGATGACTGGCGTCCATCTTAAATGGCTGAAGAAGGTATACNTTCCCCGAGCCTGGCCCATTAGAGCGACACCTGCGGCCGAACCGATTGATAACAGGCTGCCGCCAACACCGGCGGTCAGTGTGACCAATAGCCACTGTACGTGTGGCATGTCAGGGTTCATTGTTAGAATGGCGTACATCACCGGGATATTGTCAATTAAAGCAGATAAGACACCCACCATGATATTAGCGTTTGTTGCGCCAAATTCACCGTAGATATACTCAGAGCTAATTCCAAGGTAGCCAAGGAATCCCAGGCCTC
>NZ_LWFZ01001234.1:0-973 GCF_001635225.1 Oleiphilus sp. HI0086 | reverse complement strand
CGAAACTGATCGGAGCACTCTTTTGCAGACTCATCAGAATGTCTAGCATGGTGTAGCTGTCTTTTCCGCCCGACAAGCAAACCATAATACGATCACCGTCTTCGATCATATTAAAGTCGGCAATGGCCTTACCCATGCCACTGCGCAAGCGCTTTTGAAGCTTGTTAAACTCGTATTTCTCTGAACCTGCTAAGCTCTGCATAACCCTACAACCTGACAACGACAACATTAAAGGCGCGCATTATAGCGAATTTACGGCTTTAACCCAAAGCCCGGTCTAACAAACGTTTAGCAGCGGATATTTTTTTAAACTGTTCCCCGCAGCCCCCCTTATCAGGGTGATGAATTTGAGCAAGCTTACGATACTGAAGCTTAACCTGCCTTTGGTCAGCATTAGCAGGCAAATCTAATACACTTAGCGCAGCATGCCGATCATCATTTGCCAGAAACTTACGCCAAAACTTATCGAGCAGGTCGTTTACTTCATCTTCTTCTGTTTCAAAATAGTGGCTAATATCAAGGTAATATGCCTTAACCGAATCATAAGATGATAATTCGGAAACTCCTTCTGCAAAGGGTCTTCTAGATATATTTATCAGATTGATGTCGAGAAAAAAACGCTGCTCATCTAGATAAGTGTTTTGTAGCGTGTAAAGGGCGTGTTTTAACAGAAAGTGGGCACGAAAAAGGTCTTTACTCTGACTTATATTGAACTCGGAAAACGGCTCTTGCTGAATGCATTTTAGATGTTGAATAAGCTCAATTTCTTTAACGCTAGCATGATCATCAAGATAGTTATCTATCCCCTTGATAATATCTAACAAGACATCCAAGCTAGTGAGCCTTCTTGCCTAAACGGCTTCGAGGAGGGGCGATGCCTACACCGTTCTTTTCTTTCTGCTTCACTTCATACATTGCCCGATCAGCAGACTTCAAAATATCGGCCGTTTTTTCACCATTATCAGGGTACATA
>NZ_LWFZ01001233.1:0-1001 GCF_001635225.1 Oleiphilus sp. HI0086 | reverse complement strand
CGCCCGAGCCAACCCAGTCGCAGCAAATTTCACCAGCATCGGTGCGCGCCGCAATAGCCTGAAATATAGGCTTTACTAGCGGCCAGGCTCGCTCATCACCACCAGGCATGATAGACGGCCCATAACGTGCACCTTCTTCACCACCGGAAACACCGATACCGAGATAGTGAATATTTTTTTCAGATAATGACTCTACTCGTCGAGCCGTGTCTCGATAGTCGGAGTTGCCCCCATCAATAATGACATCACCATCATCTAGCAAAGGAAGTAGCTGTTCAATGTAGGCATCCACCACCTCACCAGCTTTTACCATTAACATCACTTTACGAGGCGAGGAGAGCTTCGCCAGCATATCCTCAAGGCTATTTGCACCTTGTATTAGCGTATCAGCAGCAAGACCCTTGATAAACTCGGATACTTTGCTCTGCGTTCGGTTATACGCAACGACCCTGACACCGTGGTCATTCATATTCAGAACCAGGTTTTGCCCCATTACCGCTAGACCAATGACTGCAATGTCTGCTTTGTTATCCGCCATAATTATCCCTCGACTATTTCTTGTTTAATGCTCGCTAAGTTTAGCTGCCGATTCCGCATCTAAATACCACTCAACACACCCTGAGCTTGCAATAATTCGTGAAAAAATATTGGCTGCCGGGTAGCTTTTAGAGACTTCTGCCTGATCGACTATTTCTCGCACGACACTTGCCTTACTCTTACCCAAGGCAATAAATGTCACTCTCTTGGCACATGATATGACTGAAGCACTTAGCGAGATTCGCTCCTGCTTGGAGCTTGGTTGAGTCGCCTGAACGGCACTCTGAGCACAGTCGTAATCTGTTTGGCCAGGAAACAATGAGGCAGTATGTCCATCTTCCCCAATACCCAGCATAACCCAATCAAAAATAGGAAAGGCATTCACTCCATCAGATACTGATGGCAGACAAGCCAGCATTTCATCTTTGAATTCGATCAAGGCTTTTTCTTGCGCTAATTCACCA
>NZ_LWFZ01001232.1:0-1300 GCF_001635225.1 Oleiphilus sp. HI0086 | reverse complement strand
CTCAGAAGAGAATAATAGGTAGTCACGAAATGGAAGCTTATCTGCAGGCTTGCCCCTATATCGATTGGCAGCACGAAGCCGTGCAACGTCAGGCAAGTTTGTTAGCGCAAGGAAGGCAAAATTGCTACGTAATCGCCCAAAGGTGTTTTGAGTTTGTGCGTGATGAAATAAAACACAGTTGGGATTACCGATTGAATCCGGTAACGGTTTCAGCTTCTCAGGTGCTTGAACACGGAACAGGTTTTTGTTACGCAAAAAGCCACTTATTGGCTGCTTTACTTAGAGCGAATCAAATTCCGACTGCGATATGCTATCAACGTGTACGTCTCGATGACACCCCTAGCTTTTGTTTGCATGCACTAAACGCTGTGCACCTGCCTGACTATGGTTGGTACCGTATCGATGCACGTGGGAATACCCCTGAAATCGACGCTCAATTCACGCCTCCAGTTGAAAAACTGGCAATTGAGCGATATGGTTTGGGAGAGTTTTTTCTCGAAGGGCTCTATGAAGCGCCCTTATCATCTGTGACCAAGCTACTTGAGAGCTGTGAAACGATAGAGCAAGTAGCTCAGCGTTTAAGTGAAACTGATACTTTGGGCCATCAAAGCAATGAATAAAATGCCATTCTCTCTTCAGGTGACTATATTTCTTGTCACATTCTCGCTATTAGCTATTTATATGGTTGGCGGCTTAGAAACCGAAGATGGTAAAACTCTCTTGGTGATCGTACTTATTGGTGGCTTGATCTCCACACTCCGAGCAGCCTACCTAAGAAATAAGCAAATTAAGAAAGCGATAGCGCGTCAAAAAGAGCTGTCTTGAGCTTAACTCATCAGCTTTGCTTTTTTCGTCGCACTAACTGGCTCAATAAGGCTCTAAGCTTCGCGGGTTTAAGCGGTTTGCTTAAAAAGTTGAAGCCTTGCCCTTTCGCTATACTCGCCAACTCTGGTTCGGAGGCGGCTGAAATGATGCAGACGGGAACGTCTTGCCCCCATATCTCTAATAGCTCATTCGCTAATTTGATACCGTTTGAATACTTGTCTTCGCCTTCATCATGCGTCAGCTGGTAGTCCATGAGTAGCACGTCAGGTACAAAGTGTTTGGTACTATCATCGAGAATACTTTCGGCACTGTTGTAAGACAGCATCTTGCAGTTCCATTTGTTGAGCAGTGCTTCGGTAGCTTTAAGGTTTTCCTGTTGGTCATCAACATAAATGACATTTAAACCTTCGATATCGCTTTCATTAGCGATCTCTTGCGGAGCCTCGATGATTTTGGGTAAGTGGCTTTGAGGTAA
>NZ_LWFZ01001231.1:0-788 GCF_001635225.1 Oleiphilus sp. HI0086 | reverse complement strand
TCCGTGGCAATTTTTGCTGAAGATGATCATTTAGTGATTCATTCAGGCAAGCGTCACTTGAAGTTAAAATTCTCAGACTTAACGCATTATGTCGGAGAACGTGGCAGGCGAGGGCATAAGCTTCCTAGAGGGCTGCAGAAAGTTGATCGCATGGAAGTTGTAAAAAATGAGCCTAAGCAGGCAAAAGGTGAAGTAATTGAGTGAAATTATTCTGATTAATGTTTCAGGGCGTGATAAGTCCGGCTTAACCTCTGAAATTACAGGTATTATGGCGCAATATGAATTGAATATTCTGGATATTGGCCAAGCTGTTATTCATGATCACCTTACCTGGGGGATTCTGGTTGAAGTGCCAAATGAAGGCAGTTCTTCTGGAGTGATGAAGGAGCTTTTGTTCCGTATGCACGAGCTGAACCTCCAAGTTACTTTTCAGGCTGTGAGTGCTGAAGAGTATATGCATTGGGTCGAAGGAAAGGGTAAAGCGCGCTATATCGTTACCTTGCTTTCTCGCCTGATCACTGCAGAGCAAATTGCTAAAGTCTCTGAAGTGACTGCGGAGCATGATTTGAATATCGACAACATTACCCGACTGTCCGGGCGTCGTGGTTTGGATGTCGATCCTCAGTCGAGCCAGGCATGTTTGGAGTTCTCTGTTCGCGGAAATGTGCCGGATGCTGAGGCGTTGAGAGCTGACTTTTTAAAGATTGCCAGTGAGCTTAACGTCGATATCGCCTTCCAGGAAGACACAATTTATCGCCGTAATCGTCGTTTGGTGGTTTTTGATATGG
>NZ_LWFZ01001230.1:0-712 GCF_001635225.1 Oleiphilus sp. HI0086 | reverse complement strand
GATATGAAGGCTCGCTCGCAGCTTGTACATAGCTTGCGCTGTTATCTAGATTCGCGTAAATCCCATAAAACCAAGCTATATATCGACGCAGACCCCCTCGATTACGTCTAATAGCAATACTTGGAGTCAGAGTAAAAAGCGCACTTTTTACTCTAACTCCAAGTATTAGCGTTTAAATCTTGAACGGAATCATAGATAATACGCCCCCTTTTAATTTCCCATTGGCTTTTGTAAATCTGGACGCGCATGAAAGAACTGATAATTGAACTTGTACAAACGGTTGTGACTGAACTTAGCAACGAGAACGTCATTCCTTCGGACGCGAGTTATAAGATCAATATTGATGCGACAAAAGATAAAGCGCATGGCGACTATGCCTCGAATATAGGGCTAGTCTTAGCCAAGCAGGCCAAGATGCCACCTCGAGCGCTTGCTGAGCAAATCGTTGAAAAGATCACCGCTCAAAATAATGCAAGCGTAGACAAAATTGAAATTGCTGGCCCTGGCTTCATCAACTTTTTTATGAGCTCCGCCAGCAGCTTTGCCGTCCTCAGTTCAATTATTGAAAATGCGGATAAATATGGACACAACAACTCAGGTAAAGACCAAAAAGTTCAAGTCGAGTTTGTTTCCGCTAATCCTACCGGCCCATTGCATGTAGGGCATGGCCGTGGCGCAGCAGTCGGTGACAGCATTTGCAGACTTCTCGGTG
>NZ_LWFZ01001229.1:0-811 GCF_001635225.1 Oleiphilus sp. HI0086 | reverse complement strand
AGGACCTTTATGTGTTTGACGTAGATGGTGCAATTCAGGGGCGGACGGCTCATGCAGAAATGATCGTTTCGATCGCTCAGCGTTTTCCAAATCTAAATTTACATGTTGAAGGTGGAATTCGTAGTGAATCTGAAGTTGAGCATTACCTGAAGTCTGGTATTAGAACAGTGACCTTAGGAACTAAAGCTATAGAAGATCCTGCGTTTATTGCTGAAATGTGTAAGCGCTTTCCTGAGCGCATTACGGTGAGCCTGTCACTGCTAGAGGGTCAGGTGTGTACACATGGTTGCCAGAAAACGTCACCAGTTACTGCCGAAACCTGGGCGCAGCAATTAAGTGCTGCTGATATTTCTGCTCTGGTTTATCGAGACCTTGGGCGTATAGGGAGCTGTCAGGGTGTTAATCTCGACGAGGCTATTAAGCTTGCTGAAGTCTCTCGCGTACCATTGTGGGTGACTGGCGGGGTAGCAGATATGGATGATATTCGTGCATTGTATTCCGAGTCTGAAGTGGGTATCGAAACCGTATTGGTTTCACGAGCTTTGGATGAAAAAGCCTTAAGCCTTAAAGAGGCTCAAGACTATTGTGAAGATTGAAATTATAAGTGGAGAGCTAGTTAATGGGCTTGGCTAAAAGAATTATTCCCTGTTTGGATGTTGATGAAGGGCGCGTTGTAAAGGGCGTACAGTTTGTTGATATCCGTGACGCAGGTGACCCGGTAGAAGTTGCCAAAAAGTATGATGAGCAAGGGGCTGATGAAATCACCTTTTTGGACATCACAGCGAGTCACCAAGGCCGTGACACAATGGTT
>NZ_LWFZ01001228.1:0-851 GCF_001635225.1 Oleiphilus sp. HI0086 | reverse complement strand
TGATGACGGTCGTACTATAACGGTTGGAAGTATTGGGGCCTCTGCCCGCATCGAGCAATCTGTCTATCCAATTAGTTATTGGAAGGGAGGGGAGGCTCAAGCCTACTGGTTAGGAGAGCTGGCTGTCGTCCAGAGTTTAGATGGGGTCATTGAAGAGGTTTCTAGGGAAGGACTGACTAGCTTTTTATTGTATGTGCTGGTTGTCGCTTGTTGCTCGCTAACGAGTGTTTTGCTTGGATATCAGATTGTTGTTAGGCGCTTGCGTCAGTTTATGATTGACCTGAAAAACCAGAATGTAGATGAGTCTATGAAGAGGCTTTCTTCATTAGAGGATACTGAGGTCTCTGAACTGTGGTTATCGATTCTAGAGTATAAGCAGGAGATGGAAGAGCGTCTGTATAAGTCTGAGGCTCGTTTAACGTTGTCGCAGAAGGAGTTAGAAGCAGCACGCAAGAACAGCGAGACGAAAAGCTTGTTTCTAGCAAAAATGAGCCATGAGTTGCGAACGCCAATGAACGGGTTGCTAGGTTTCACTTCGTTATTGCTGGAATCGAAGTTGGAAGATGAACAGCGTGAGTATGCTCAAACTATTCAGGTGTCTTTAGAGTCATTGTTGTACGTTGTAAATGATGTCTTGGACCTTTCCAGAATCGAGTCGGGCGATCTTATGATTACGACGATACCGTTCAATTTAAGAGGGGTGTTATCCGGTGTTACTATTCTTTTGAAAAACAGGGTCAAAGGGCCTTGTGTTCGAGAGCCGAATTAGCCCCGATATTCCACAGACTTTACGAGGAGACCCTGTACGAATACGACAAGTATTGATGAACCTAGTTGCTAACGCGATCCAG
>NZ_LWFZ01001227.1:0-718 GCF_001635225.1 Oleiphilus sp. HI0086 | reverse complement strand
TCAACAGAAGAGCTACAATGGGACCTTGATTACCTTCTACAATTTTGGGAATCAATTACCAGCGCTTCTGAAAGCCGCCCCGCTCCTTTCCTCATATACCAGGAAAGCAATGTCATCATCCGTGCTATTCGCGATTACTTGCGCCAGGACATTGGCGAAGTACTTGTTGACGCACCGCTTGTGTTTGAAGATGTTCTAAATTTCGTTCGTTCAGTTATGCCTGCTTATGAAAGCAAGATCAAACTCTACCAAGACGAAACGCCATTATTCAGCCGTTATCAGATCGAAGCTCAAATCGAGACAGCGTTCCAACGCGAAGTAAAACTGCCTTCTGGCGGCTCAATTGTTATCGACCCAACGGAAGCACTTGTTTCAATCGATATCAACTCAGCTCGTGCAACTAAGGGCAGCGACATTGAAGAGACAGCACTTCAAACTAACCTTGAAGCTGCAGAAGAAATTGCTCGCCAGCTTCGTTTACGAGATATGGGTGGTTTGGTTGTTATCGACTTTATCGATATGGGCCCTGCAAAAAATCAACGTGACGTTGAAAACCGCATGCGTAAAGCCCTAGAACTTGACCGCGCACGCGTTCAGGTTGGCAAGATATCTCGTTTCGGGCTCCTTGAAATGTCACGACAGCGTTTACGACCTTCACTAAGTGAGACCCGCGCAGCAGTATGCCCTCGCTGTAGCGGACAAGGTACGATTCGTGACG
>NZ_LWFZ01001226.1:0-6274 GCF_001635225.1 Oleiphilus sp. HI0086 | reverse complement strand
ATTGTCGCGCCCATTTATCGACCGTGGACTTACCAAGGCCTAAGCTATCCGCGACATCTCGGACACTGCGCCCTTTATCAACAACTTCTTGTGCAACTTCGAGTCTAAATTCTGGAGAGTATGTTGGTCTTGTTCGTTTGCTCATTTTGATACCTAGTTAGTTGATGGTGATAATATCACCTCTAATTAGGTGGCCAAAATTAGTGTGCCACTACATCGCCTTGCCTTTAAACAAAGAGCGGAAGACAGATCCTATGAAAAATCTACTATGCACACTCTTATTGCTACCTTGTTTTCTTCATGCCGAAAGCCTACTTCCCCCACCTTCAGGTGAGGTTATTCTCGAAGTCATTGGTGACTTAAAGCTTAGCAACACTTGATGGCGAAGCTCACTTTGACCGAGGGATGATTGAGGCACTACAAACGTCAAGCATTGTCACCGCCAATCATGTACTTTCCAAACCAACAAACTACAAAGGTCCAGTTCTAGGAGACCTACTTAATCAACTTGGCGCTAGAGGGGACAGTGTTTTTGTTACTGCGCTTGATGATTACACAGCCGAGTTAAAACGCAGCGAAATAGAAAAGTATGACGTACTACTAGCAACCCATGAAAATGGAAAAATGATGACCATCGATGACAGAGGACCGTTTTTTATTGTCTTCCCCTTTGATAAATATAAAGAGTTGAGAAGAGACCTCTATTACAACATGTCCGTCTGGCAAATAAAATCTATCGAAGTTGAATGAGCAAACAACACAAAACTCTATCAAGTCGAATAGCAACCCCGAAAACTTTAGTTGCCATCTTCGTTCTTCTCGCGCTGATTATTTTGGCGGGCGTAAGTTTTTCTATCAATTCAATTAAAGACATTAACAACGATGCAGTTGAACCTTATCTGGCGATAATTAATAACAATCTCGGGGTTAACCCCAAATTGCTAAAAATCATCTCCCTCATTCAGGACTACCAGGCCGAAACAAGTTCAAAAAACATTAAGAACCTGAAAAAAGGTTTTCGCATTATGCGCGGCAGTATACTCAACGACCTTGATAGCGAAAAAACAAAAACTTTACACCAAGAATTTGGCGACCTCGATAAACTCAGCAAAATCACCTCGACACTTAAAGGTTTTGGGGAGCCGATTGCACAACTCCATGAAGAGAATCATGCAACCAACCTTAAACTAGTCAAGTCGCTACGTAAAAAGCTCGGCCGTTTATATAACAAATGGAACGTTTATAGCCGTAAAGTGATTCAGGAAGTCGAGCATGCGCAAGCGAAAACATGGACAAGCTGGAGCCATCAACTCAAGTTGCAACTCTACTTTTTACTGGTCATCGCCATCACGAGTGTTATCGCCATCGCGCTAATGTATCAATTATATATCAGCCAAATACGCACTGGGCAGGCACTTGAGCGTCGAACGCAGGAACTTGATGAGGCCAAGACGATGGCTGAGCAAAGCACTAGAGCAAAATCGCGTTTTCTCGCCAATATGTCACATGAAATAAGAACACCACTAAACGGCATCATCGGTTTGAGCAAACTGACTTATAACCGTATTCAGGACAGCGAAGTCAAAAGTTACCTTGAGAATGTTGTCTTATCTGGCAGCTCATTACTTCAAATAATCAATGACGTCTTGGATTTCAGTAAGATAGAAGCCAACAAAATCACATTGGATCAGGCAGACTTTGTCCTTGAAGACATTATCAGACCTCTAGCCACATCGATGAATTTTGCAGCGAAAGCGAAGAATATTTCCTTCATCTTATTAACGCCGCCAAATCTGGCTATTCCACTTTGTGGCGACGCTACCAAAATCACGCAAATCATTACCAATTTATGCTCGAACGCAATCAAGTTCACTGAAACCGGCGGGGTCACCTTAAAAATTGATCTCACCGAGAATTACACGCAACCTTACTTAAAGATTCAAGTAAAAGACACAGGGATAGGGCTAAGTGAAGAACAACAAAAACTAATATTCAGAGAGTTTGTTCAGGCAGATGACTCGACTACCCGTAAATTTGGTGGAACAGGCTTGGGCCTGAGTATTTCACGTAGTTTCATTGAGTTAATGCTCGGAACTATTCGAGTTGATAGCTCTTTAGACAAAGGCTCGTGTTTTGATGTATCGATACCGCTTCGAAAGAGCAAAGATGAATCACAAGATGTTTTATCATTTACACACTTATCAGAAGAGGAAAAAAACCAGCTCAGCAATCTTAAGCTGAAAGTTGTTAGCCCTTGCACCTTCGAAACTGAAATAATATCAGCAGATCTCAGAAGTTCAGGCCTTAATATTAATGCTGAGCCAAGCAGTCATTTATTATTTTCATGTAACCAGGATATACCCGATTTAAGCACTCGCGTTAACGCGTTATTAGGAAAATACTCCTTGCCCACCATACTTCTTCTAAGTAGCGACCTAATCCCCCAGTTCGATGATCTGCCTAGCTCGGTTCACTTAATTGAAGCTCCCTACACTAGTGAAAAAGTACTCAATCACTTTCTAGATAAGCAAACGTCAATAGCCTCAGATGAAGAAACGCCTATAACACAAAGTTTAAAAGGCAAAAAAATATTAGTGGCAGAAGACAATAAAATTAACCAGCTAGTAGTAAACGAGACACTCCTCTTACTCGGCGCAGAAATCACGTTTGCCAACAATGGCCTAGAATGTATTCAATGCTTACGAGAAAGTCAGTACGACCTGATACTGATGGATATTCAGATGCCAGAAATGGATGGCTTAGAAGCTACACAAATTATTATCACAGACTCGCTTGCTCCGGACACCCCTATCGTTGCATTGACAGCGAATGTCTTTAAAGAAGATATTGACACTTATATTGCTGCAGGAATGAAGGCCCACCTGCCCAAACCCTTCGAGCCTGAAGCCTTATGCCAACTTATTGAAGAGCTCAGCTAAAATCAGCTCTAAGTATCATCAAATAACCGCGCTATGAACACTTTATTAAATTGCATACCCTTACTCCCAAAACCCTATCGCGGGTTAATGTTCGCTAATAGTACTAAACAGAGCTAAATCCTATGAGTGTACTTATACACTCATAGCCAAGGTAACGAGCAATAGCTAAGATCTACTCTCTTAAGAATGAAACCAGTTCATTTTTCGGCATAGGTTTAGCAAAATAGTAGCCCTGGAATACATCGCAGCCATTGGCTGCCAAAATATCAGCCTGTTCTTTAGTTTCTACACCTTCAGCGACGACGGGAATAGATAAACTCTTGCTTAAGTTGATAATACTTTTTGCCAGTAGCCAATCCTGCTCGTCAATCAAAATATCATTAACGAAGCTTCGATCGATTTTCAGTTCATTGATAGGTAATTTACTCAGTACACTTAGAGAAGAGTAGCCTGTACCAAAGTCATCCAAAGAAGTATACACGCCCAATAACGAGACCTGATTCAATACATCCTTTGCTTTGTCCAAATCTTCAATAAACAGGCTTTCTGTCACCTCAATCATCAAAGTAAGCGCTTCTCCGTCATACCTTTCAACAAGCTGTTTAATCATAGGGACAAAGTCTTCATTAAGCAGTTGCCTCACCGAAACGTTAACCGATACTCTCAGTTTAAACGGCGCGTGCTGACTCTGTTTACAAGCGTCAAGACATTCGTCCAAAGCCGTTTTTAGTACGAACTCACCCAGTTCATGAATCACGCCCGCTGCTTCTGCTACCGAAATAAACTGATCGGGCGGAACAAAACCCAAAACATCACTCTGCCAGCGAACCAAAGCTTCGACACCTAATACCTTCTGGGATTGTGAGTCGACCTGAGGCTGATAGACGACACACATTTCACCCTTTTCTAACGCATTAAGAAGTTCTTTCTCAATATCAGCAGCACGCTTGGTTTTCTCTTCCATTCCCACGGAATAAAAACAGATATCGCTCTGTTTTTGCTTCGCTTCGTACATGGCCATGTCTGCCTTTCGCTGCAGCTCATCCAGAACCTTGCCATCAAAGGGACTGATTGCAACCCCGATTGAAGCCTTGATGGAAAACTCTAAATGCTCCAACGAAACTGGGTTTCGTAGCACCTCCAGGTAAGCCTTACACAACTTGTTTAACTCACCTTTATCACGCATACCCGTCAAGATAATAAACTCATCGCCTCCTTGTCTGATACACATACAATCTTGGAAGTGTTCAGTAGTTCTGCTCGCCACTTCACAAAGAATCTGGTCACCAACAGAGTGACCATGTAAGTCATTACTCGACTTAAAGTTATTCAGGTCAATATAGAGTAGAGAGAAGCCCTGAGCATACTTATTTGCCCAGGATTCGAAGTTCTGTGTCAGAAAGCGCCGGTTAGGTAACTTGGTTAGCGGGTCATGTTCAATCTGGTGATGTAGTGACTGCTCCGTCTGTAAGTGGAGACGAATATTCAAACGGAAAATAATAAATAAGCCGATATTAAACAGAATAAAGGCACTAAGGACCCAAGACAGGGTGTACCAAAATTTATCATAGAGCAAGTCAAGTCTAGTGCTAACAATGGTAAAATGCTCAAACACAGGGTCATAGCTAATCGATGCAAAATTTAGCTCACCTCGTTTATTAGGCACAATCGCTGAAACAAGCTTGTCGCCTGCCCGAAGGGCTTTTATTCCCACACCTGCTTGAACCTTGAATAAGTTATCCACATATTCAACGAATTTACTCTCTACCGCCGAGCCATACCAATCCTGATATTCATTTTCATCAATATACGAGACATATTGACGATAGTAATCGCCACGAACGACTGTCAAAGCAAGGTGTTTTGGTAGATTTTCTCTAGACCATAAACCATGAGAAGCGCCTAGTTTAAAGCCTGCTACCACAACAGCTGCAACCTGTCCTTCGCTATCTAATACCCGAAGCCGGATAGGTATGACCCACGAATTCAATGCTTGGAAGTAATAGGTCCTTCCCATCACTAATTTCGATGATTCCAGGGTCTTGCGAAAGGTGTCTTTGGTTTCCGCTTTTGTCAACAAATTAGGAACCTGGCTTGGCATATGTTTGAAGGTAGAGACTATCAACTGACCGTTTACATCAACCAAGCCTAAACCTATCAACTCGGTATTCACTCGTAAAACCTGGTTCATACTTTTCTGAACCTGGGCTATTTCTCCCTCGCCAACAAGCTCCACAAAGCGTTCACCAAGTACTTTCAATAAATTTGAGTTTTTTTGAAGCAAGGATTCCATAGAATGAGAGACGAGGTTATTTGCATAACTTTGCTCAATACCTGCGTGATCCTTAATTTCCTGCCATTCAGCATATAAAAAAGATGCGGTTACGACGATAGAAAAGAATACGACAAATAGATAAGTTCGCCATAAGGCCTGGTTTTTATATTTTTTCATTCATTTAATATAGTACATTATTGAAAATACGTCATGCGACGCGTCATCAAGTACTCTCTAATCATTACATTCAATGGTTATAGTTAGCAAGGCAGGGAACTTTCTAGGCGCGCGGCGTTCAAATAAATGAATTCTTTTTATCAGTAGAGCTTTACATTTATGCCCACGCGCTCCAATAAGCCCGACCGTTTTCTTGGTTTATCTATTGCTTACTTCATCCTAATTTTTATAGGCTTAAACTCCTTTACCGAGCAGGTCTCTGCAGACTTAAAAGACGCAAAATATAACAAAGCCCCCCTCTTCTCTTTACCTGATATACATGAGAAGAGCACCGTCAATCTGAGTGACTATAAAGGCAAAGTGGTACTGGTAGATTTTTGGGCCTCATGGTGTGGTCCATGCCGTCAGTCGATGCCCGAATATAATCAACTTCGCAAGCGCCTGCACAGTAAACAAAACGGTCAAGACTTTGAAATTCTTGCTGTCAATGTTGACGTCACCACTGAAGAAGCGATGCGTTTTCTTGAACAGTACCCAGTGGATTTTCCGGTACTGGAAGAACGAAGTGGGAAATCCCAACAGGCTTACGAGCTACTCACCATGCCTACATCATTTTTGATAGATCGAGAAGGTTATATTCGCATTGCTCATCAGGGGTTTAACACGGGGTTTATTCGTTACCTCGAGAAAGAAGTCAACATGCTGCTTCAGGAGTAAACATTTAGTCTTTACCGTTTTCCGTTATTAGATTCGCATTAGTCCCATTTTCTTTGATACATTAGCGCTTCAGAACACCTTTTTGACTATCAATAATTACGGTAAAGATCATGGCTCCTAAAGTTATTCAGAACTGGCATACTGTTGTGAAAACACGAGATATCAA